>MVZB01000045.1 GCA_002068205.1 candidate division BRC1 bacterium ADurb.BinA292 | reverse complement strand
CGACCACGGCACCCACGTGACCGGTTCGGCCCTGGGACGCGGCACGCAGTCCGGCGGGCAGTACAAGGGCGCCGCGCCCGGCGCCAATCTCTATTTTTACAAAATCGGCAACGACTTTACCGCCAGCGCCAGCATTGCCGATGAAGTCGAGGCGATCGTTCGCGCGGGCGAGGTGGGCTGCGACATTTTCACCATGAGTTACTGCGGTGTTGGCTCGTTCAACGACGGCTCCGAGGAGATGGAGCAGGCAATCGACGCCGCCGTCGCCGGCCTCAACCCTGGCCAGGTCAAGCCGATGGTTGTCTTCATGTCGGCCGGCAATGAAGCCAACAAGAAGCATCATGCGTCGGTCAGCGTCGCGCCCGGCGCGACGTCGTCGACGTTCGGCCTGACGATCAACAATTCGGCCGGCGTCGGCACCTACACCACGGCTCTGGGGATCCGGGTGGTCTGGATCGATGACACCCCCGGCGATTTCAACATCAGCCTGAATTGCACGAATCTGACGGGAACCGAAGATTTTCTCCTCGGCACCTCCGACAGCAGTGTGCGCGGGACCGAAAGTCGCAATTACGGTCTGTTCCCCGAGATCGCCGCCGGCGCGACGAAGTCCTATACTTTTGAGTTGACCAACAGCGCGGGTTCCGGCAGCACGCCGCTGGTTCATCTGTTCGCACTGACCTCCAGCGGCCTGGTCACGTTCGACAGCCCCGATGAGTCCTATACGATCGGCAGTCCCGGGCTGGCCGACGACGCCATCGCCGTCGGGTCGTGGACGAGCCGCAAAGCGTGGACGGATTACAAGGGCGACGGCTGGTTTTACAACTCGTTGAACGAGGGCACGCGGTCTGAGTTCAGCAGCCTGGGGCCGCGCGTCGACGGTCTGATGAAGCCCGATGTGATGTCCACCGGCGCGGCGATCATCTCCTGCCGCGACAATGACATCATTCCCTCCGATACGTTCATCATCGACAACGATGGGGCGGGGTTGGGCGTCGGCAATACGCTCGCCGATGCGGAGTATTGCATCAAAACCGGCACGTCGATGGCCTGTCCGCTGGCCGCCGGCATCGCGGCGCTGCTGCTGGAGGAGGCCCCAGGCGCGACGCCCGCCCAGATCAAGGCCATTCTGCAGAACAATGCCGCCAATGCCGGTTCGCCCGACAGCAACGACGGCTACGGCCTGATCGATGCGCTGGCCACAATGCAGGATGCCGCCGTGCCGGTCAAGTTCCGCCAGTTCATCGTGGAGTAGTTCTCGGGATCATTCGGTTCCCTACCAAAGCGAACCCCCCCGTGCGCTCATGGCGCCGGGGGGGTAAACGGTTGGCGTCCCCAAGGGGAGTCGAACCCCTGTCGCCGGAATGAAAATCCGGTGTCCTAGGCCTCTAGACGATGGGGACGCGTTGGAGCGCCGGCCACGGGGGAGACGGTGGTGAGCGCGGTGAGATTCGAACTCACGACCAACGGCTTAAAAGGCCGCTGCTCTGCCGACTGAGCTACGCGCTCGCGACCCGATTTACCGTGGCTCGAATCCGCCCGGCGGCACACACCGGTGCCCCTCCGGACGTCTCCAAAGCACAACAGTCTAGCGGGCGACCGGGCCCAAGTCAAACGGGGAAAACGCCGCGATCGCGGCGGTTGCGCGTGAATCACCGGAGCAAATCGGCGTCTCGCTGACCCAACACATTGTGGAAGTTCGGTTTTTCATAGGCGACCCCGGTCGGCTTGCATAGACTGGCGGGCGGAGAGCCGTTCCGCCGCGCCCCGCATCCGCCGCGCCCCATCCAACCCCAACGAAGGCACCACCCGTATGGCGCGTCATCCCGCGCGAGATCCCGTTCCGGATCGCCGCCAGGCCGAACGCCCGCCCACGCCGGCGGACGCCCCAGCCGGACGCATCCGCCGCATGGCGCGTCGATTGCGAAACGCCCTGCGCGACCCCGGTTACTGGCTGGCGGCGGCGGGCGGCCTCTGCGGCGTGCTCGCCTTCGATCCGTATCGCCTGCGGCCGCTGATCGTGCTGGCGCCGCTGCTGGCGTGGCTGGCCGTGCGCGCGGCGGCCACGCCCGGCGCCGCGTTCCGTCGGTTGTGGCTCTTCGGCTGGGTCTTCACGTTCGGAGCGCTCAAGTGGCTCTGGACGCTGTTCTGGGTGGTCGGCAATCCGTTCATCTACCCCGGCGTCGTGCTCCTGGGGGCGTATCTCGGCCTCTACTACGCTCTGGCGGGCTGGATCACGCGGCGCTGGCTGTGGACGCCGCGCGAATGGCCCGGCTTCGTTGCGTTTGCCTCGCTGTGGCTCCTGAGCGAATGGCTGCGGACGCTGGGGCGGCTCGCGATGCCGATGCCGCAGGTGGGTCACGCGCTGGCGGCGTGGCCCTGGGCAATTCAGATCGCCAGCCTGCTGGGCGAAGCCGGCGTGAGCCTCGGCGTGCTGCTTACCGCGGGGTGGCTACTGTCGCTGCTGCGCCTGATCCAGGATCGCGGCGGGCGCGGCCGCTGTGCCACGCGGCGCGCGGCGCTGACCTCCACGCTCCTCCTCTTGATTTTCTGGTCGCACAACGTCGGTTCCTGGCTCGTCTGGCGCGGGCGCGTGGCGTCCTGGGCTTCCGCCGCCGACGCGCGCCCGCTCGATGTCGCGCTGATTCAACCGAACATCGACCAGATCTCCAAGCTGATGAGCTACTATCCGTGGGAGACGCCGGAACGGCGGCGCGAAGCGGCGCGGCTGCGCGAGGTGATCGCCGCGCGCAACGAGCGGCTGGTCGAGCAGGATTTGACGCACCGGCCCGACCTGATCGTCATGCCCGAGACGGCCTACACCGAACTGGACTTTTACAGCAACGAGCGGATCCGCGAGCGGGTGGCGGCGCTGGCGCGCCGGGCAGGGGCCGACATCGTCTTCGGCGCGGGACGCGACATGAGCGCCGCGGGCCGCGACGAAATCTACAACAGCACCTACCTGGTGCGCGCCGACGGATCGTGGGACGACACGATCTACGACAAGGTGCGGCTGGTGCCGTTCGGCGAGACCGTGCCGTATTTCGACATCATCCCCGGTCTGCAGGAGAGCGTCGTCGGGATCGGCTCGTTCAACGCCGGGCAGGCGATGCCGCTGTTCGAAACCGGTGGACTCCAGTTCGGCGCGCTGATCTGTTTTGAATCGACCTTTCACCAGATGGCGCGCCGCTATGCGCGGCAGGGGGCCGACTTCCTGGTGGTGATGACGAACGACGCGTGGTATCTGCGCAGCGCGGGCGCGCCGCACGGTCTGAACCCGATGACCGGCGTGGTCGAGGATACGCTCTGGTTCCCGCCGCGCCAGGGCCGCACGGTCTTCACCCGCGCGGGAAATGCCTGGCTGGCGATGCCGTTTTTGTTTTGCGCCGCTCTGTTTATATGGAAAATGAGGGCTGGCAAGCCAGCGTGAATTCCGCGGTGTGATGTTCCCCACACACGGCAGGCCATTGCCCGGGGCGGATGCCGGCGGATCGGCCGGGGCGCCTGCGCAGGCCGCCCTGCGGGGCCAGGATGAAGGTATCGGGGGGAAGATGCGCCGCGATAGGAACAGGGTTGACTTGAGACGGGCGGGCGTGGAACTTTGGGAGAGGGGTCGTGCGCTCTCCCCGGATGTTCGCTCGGAATGATACCGATCACATTCTACTGAACTGCATGCTCGAGCCGTCGCGCCCGGCGGTCCAGGCAGATATTGAAATCGGGCAGGAAGCCGCCGAGGAAACAACAGCATGGCTGACATTGCTCCCTTTGTAGCCACGCGATACGCGCTGACGCGCAGCCAGGAACTGGCGCGCGTGCTGACGCCGCCGTACGACGTGATCACCCCCGCGATGCAACAGGCATTCTATGACGCCGACCCGCACAACATTGTGCGCATCGATTTCGGCAAGACGATGCCCGACGACAATGAGTTCGAGAATCGCTACGCGCGCGCCGGCGCCCTCTGGCACCAGTGGCGCGACGAAAAGGTCGTCGTCGAGGACCCGAAGAAATGCTTCCACGTCTACGAGCAGGAATTTGAGCTGCCCGACGGCCGCACCGTGCGCCGCCGCGGGTTCTATGCGGCCGTCCGCCTGCAGGACTTCAGCGAGGGCGGAATCCGCGCCCACGAACACACGTTCGACGGACCCAAGGCCGATCGCTTCCGGCTGATGCGCGCGACCAATGCCAACCTCAGTCCGATCTTCTGCCTCTACGACGACCCGAGCCGCCAGGTGGATGAACTGCTGGCCCAGGCGACGGCGAGCAAGGCGATCGAAACCCGATTCGATGGCGTCGTCCAGCGCCTCTGGCCGCTGTGCAAGAGCTCGGTCGTGGCGCGCATCACCGAACGGATGAAGGACCAGACGCTGTTCATCGCCGACGGCCATCATCGCTATGAGACCAGCCTGCTCTTCCGCGACGAGATGCGCGAGATCACCGGACGGCGCGACGGCCGCCAGCCGTTCGACTACACAATGATGTATCTCAACAACATCCACGACGAGGGGCTGGTCGTCCTGCCGACGCATCGCATCCTGAGCAAGGAGGCGGTTCTCGGCGTCAACCTTCAGGAAACGCTCGACGATCTGGCGGAGCATTTCGAAGTCGAACCGCTGGCGTTGAACGGCGGCGACGTGGAGAATGAAGCGCGCCGCTGCGTGGAACAGCTCTCGGGCGCCGGCGCGAGCGGGACCGCCTTCGTCATGCTGCTGCCCAAGGGGCGCAGCTACCTGCTCAAGCTGAAGCCACAGACCGATCTGGACGAACTGATCGACGACGAGAAGATCGCCCGCCAGATCAAGAGCCTGGACGTGACGATCCTGCACCGCTACATCATCAATCAGGCGTGGCTGGGCAACCCCGAGATCGAACTGGATGATGAGGACGTGCGCTACGAGAAGGATGCGGCCGCCGTCCTCAAGGCGATGTCGACGTGCAAGTGGGGCGTCGGTTTCCTGCTCAATCCGACGCGGATCGAGCAGGTGTGCGAAGTGGCGCGGGCCGGCCTGCGCATGCCGCACAAATCAACGTATTTCTACCCCAAACTGGTGACCGGCCTGGTCATGCGCGATCTGAACTCCCCCTGGTAGCGCGCTACTTCGTCTCTCCTCCCTTCACTTGACGACCAGGCTGGCCAGCTTGCCCTTCACATACACGAATTTATGGATGGTCTTGCCGTCAATGAAACGCTGAACGGTTTCGTCGGCCAGGGCCGCCGCGCGCACCGCCTCCTCGCCGGCCTCGGCCGCTACCCGCACCTTGCCGCGCACCTTGCCGTTGACCTGCACGGCGATCTCGATCGTCTCGACGCGCAGCGCGGCCTCATCCCACGACGGCCACGCCTGCTGGGCCACCAGCCCCTCGCCGCCGACCCGCTGCCACAGCTCTTCGGCCAGGTGCGGCGCGAACGGCGTCAGCAGCACCGCCAGCCGGCGCGTCGCCATCGCCCACAGGCGCGCGCTCAGCGCATCGCCCGCGCGCGGCGCGTAATCGCCGATGGCATTGAACAGTTCCATGCAGGCCGAGATCGCGGTATTGAACTGGAAGCGCTCGCCGACATCGTGCGTGACGCGCCGCGTCGCCTCGTGGATCATCCGCAGCAGCGCTCTGTCGGCTTCCTCCGTAATTTCGCCGGGCGTCACGTCCCCCCCGCCCGCCGCGCGCAGCGCCTCGCCGTGGTTCTGCGCGTGGCGCCAGATCCGGTTGACGAACCGCGACATCCCCTCCACCCCCTGCTCGGACCACGGCAGGTCCTTCTCCGGCGGCGAAGCGAACAGGATGAACAGCCGCGCCACGTCGGCGCCGCGCTCGGCGATGAGCTGGTTGGGATCGATCACGTTGCCGATCGACTTGCTCATTTTGAACATCTTCGTCTCGCCCGTCCGCGGGTCGGTTCCCGTGTTGAGCACCATCCCCTGCGTCAGGAGCTGCTTGAACGGCTCATCGAGCGTCACCAGCCCCATGTCGCGCAGGACCTTCGTGAAGAAGCGCGAGTAGAGCAGGTGCAGAATCGCGTGCTCCTTGCCCCCCACGTAAATATCGACCGGCATCCAGCTCTCGGCGGCCGCCTTGTCGAATGGAACCCGCTCGTTCTTCGGATCGGTGAAGCGCAGGTAATACCACGAGCTGTCGAAGAACGTGTCCATCGTGTCGGTTTCGCGACGGCCCTTGCCGCCGCAGCGCTCGCATTCCACCTCGAGCCACTCCGGCACGGTGGCGAGCGGATTGCCTTCCCCCCCGAACCGCGCGTTCTCCGGCAGCTTGACCGGCAGGTCCTCCAGCGGGACCGGCACCAGGCCGCAGCCCTCGCAGTAGATGAACGGAATCGGTGTCCCCCAGAAGCGCTGGCGCGAGATCAGCCAGTCGCGCAGCCGGTACTGCACCGTCTTTTCGCCCTTGCCCTGGCGCGCCAGCCACTCGGTAATCTCCTGTTTGGCCTGCTCCGAGGGGAGCCCGTCGAACTGCGCCGAATGGGTCATCACCCCCGGTTCGACATACGCCGCTTCCATGCACGCCGCGTCCAGCGTCTTGCCTTCGGGCTGAATCACGACCTCGACCGGAATGCCGTATTTGCGGGCGAACTCGAAGTCGCGCTGGTCGTGCGCCGGCACGGCCATCACCGCGCCCGTGCCGTACTCCATCAGCACGAAGTTGGCGATGTAGATCGGGATCTCGCGCTCGTTGACCGGGTTGATCGCATGGATGCCCAGCGCGATCCCCTTTTTCTCGGCGGCCTCGTCTGTCCGCGCGGCGCGCCCCTCCATCACGACGTGATTGATGAAGGCCTGCACCTCGCGTTCGTTCTCGCGCCCCCGGATCCACTCGCGCACCCGGGGGTGCTCCGCCGCGACCGACATGAACGTGACGCCGAACAGCGTGTCGGGGCGCGTCGTGAACACCGGCAATTCCTCGCCCGTCTCCTTGACGGTGAACTTGACCAGCGCCCCCTCGCTGCGGCCGATCCAGTTGCGCTGCTGCGCGGTGACCAGGTTTGGCCACGCGCCGAGCTTCTCCTCCAGATCCTTCAGCAGTTCCTCGGCATAGTCCGTGATTTTCAGGAACCACTGCTCCAGCGGGCGGATCTCCACCTCGGTGTCTTCGTGCCGCCAGCAGCGGCCGTTGATCACCTGCTCGTTGGCCAGCACCGTCGCGCACCGCGGGCACCAGTTGACCGCCGCCTTGCGCCGCTCGACGAGCCCCTGCTCCCACATCCTGATGAATATCCACTGGTTCCAGCGGTAGTAGTCGTCGCGGCAGGTCGAAATCTCCCGCTCCCAGTCGTACGAAATGCCCAGCCGGTGGAACTGCTCGCGCATGTTGGCGATGCACTGCTCGGTCCAGGCCGCCGGCTGCGCGTCGTTCTTGATCGCCGCATTCTCAGCCGGCAGGCCGAACGAGTCCCAGCCCATCGGGTGCAGCACGTCGTAGCCCTGCATCCGGCGCAGGCGCGCGATCGCGTCGCCGATCGTGTAGACCCGCACATGCCCCATGTGCAGCTTGCCGCTGGGGTAGGGGAACTGCTCCAGAACGTAGTATTTGCGCCGCGCGGCGCCGGCGGGCGTCTTCCACAGGCCCTGCTCGTCCCACGCCCGCTGCCATCTGGGTTCCACTTCCTCGAACGGATAAAACGTCTCGATCGCCATGACCGCCCTCCAGAATTCGTCCCTCACTCTAAAATCGTCTCTCGTCTCTCGTCCTCGTGATCGCTCCCGAAGGTCTGCCCAAATTCGTCCCCTCGGTGAACCCCCGGTTAATGAGCAACTCGTCCTGGTCCTCGCCTCCGAAGCCCGCCCCCATTTGCGCGGCAAGGGCTGGTAATTAACCCGCCCCGTCCCACGGAAACCCACCATTGAAAAGGAATAACGCGCGATTTTGAAGGGCAAAGGCCGACGAGAACCCTCGACGACCGGCTTCAAACGGCTCAACCGACGGTGGTTCTTCGCGGCCTGATTCCTATTTACGCATCAAACGGGAATTCACCCTCATTCCTCGCGGCAGATCCGGTTGAGCTCCTCGACGCTGAGCCGCCGGGGTTTGCGGCTGTCCGCCAGCATCGCCGCGATCGCCCGCGCCGAGCGGCGCACGCCGCCGTAGCGAAACCCCGTCCGGCGCGGGACGCGCGGAGCATCGAGCAGCCGCGCCATCGCCGCGCGCAGAACCGCCGGCTGCCCGCCATCCTCGCCCAGCAGCTCCACGTTGGCGAACCGGATCATCTGCTCGGCCCGGAACTGCTGCTCCTTGCTCTTGAAATCGCGCGCGTAGAGCAGCATCGGGATGTCGGTCTCGAGAATCTGAAACGGGGTGGAGCCCGCCTGCAGCACGGCCAGGTCGCAACGCGCCAGCAGGTGCGAAAAGCGCGGTGAAAACTTGCGGATCAGCACGTCGTCGCGCCCCGCCGCGCGCGCCTGCAGCCCGGCCAGCGCGGCATCCTCGGCCGACGGTCCGGTGAACAGATAGAACTGCAACGGTTCGCCGCGCTGCGCGGCCAGTTCGGCATAGGCCGCCAGCAGCGCCCCCCCCAGTTCCTCCGCTTCCCAGCCGCCGCCGAAGCTGGCGACAATCCGCCGCGCCGGCCGCTGCATCATCCGCTCGATTTCGCGTTCGGTTCCCGATTCGACTGCCGGCGGGCCATCTCCGTCGGCCTCGGGGATGATGAACCCCAGGTAAAACAACTTGCGCGTGATCTTCTTCGGCCAGTCGTAGACTTTGGCCAGGTCGAAGTACTGCGGGTCCCCCGCCACGAACAGGTAGTCGTAGAAATCCGGGTTGCGCGTCAGTTGGCGGCGGGCGTCGTCCGTGCGCTCGGCTTCGCCCGGCACGAACGGCACGTCGCGCAACTGCAGGATGCGGATCGGCGGCCGCCGCTGCGCGGCCAGATACTCCAGCACCGGATACAGCTCGTTGCGCTTGCCGTGCGGCGCCGTGTCCATCAGAAAGACGTGCGGCTGAAAGCTGTGCACCGCCGCCAGCATCGCATTGTAGCGCAGCAGGCGCAGCTTGCCCTTGCTCAGCTCCAGGCCGACCGGTTTTTCACGAAAATTCTCGCCGAAATAATGGAAATTGGGCAGCCGCAGCACCGCCAACTGCCCATAATACTGCGTCACGTGCAGGTGCTCGGTGTCGGTCAGCAGCAGCAGGTTGACGCGCGGCAGCAGCCGGCGCAGCTCGGCCGCCGTGCGCAGGACGCGGAACAGATGCCCCAGGCCGACGTTGCTCGCCGTGTAAAGGAGAACACGCGGCGGGTCGGTCGGTTCAAAGCCGTATTGCCGCAGCACCGGCACGCCCAGTCGTCGCAGCGTTGGCTCGACGACCCACTGCTGAACCCGCTCTTTCCAGTTCATGCCGTCACTTTCCCGCCCGGGCGGCAAAACTCCAGGATGCGCCGCGCGCGATTTTCATAGGCGTGGTCTTGGGCCAACTTCAGTGCGCCGGCCGCCAGCTGCTCGCGCAGCGGCTGGTTCTCCAGCGCCTCGCGCAGTCCCTCCGCCAACGCGACCGGATCGTCCGGCCGCACGAGCAACGCATTCTGCCCGTGCGTCAGCACTTCGCGCAAGGTCGGCAGATCGCTGGCGACGATCACCTTGCCCCACGCCGCGAATTCGAACAGCTTCATCGGGCTGGTGAAGAACCGCGCCTCGCGGTATCCGGCCCGCGGCAACGGCACCACGCACACCCGCGCCTTGCGGATGTAGCGCTTCACCTTGGGGTGGCTGATGTGTCCCACCAGATTGACCCGGCCGTTCACTCCCAGTTCCCGCGCCAGCGATTTGACCCGGTTCTTGTCCTTGTCGCGATTGCCGCCGACGATCGTCAGGCGGTACTCCGGCAGGTGGGCCATCGCCTGGACCAGCAGGTCGACCCCTTTCCAGGGGTAGAGCTGGCCCAGATACAGAATGTCGAGCGGCGTTCGGTTCGGCGGGGACGTGTCGGTCGTCGCGATAGCCTCATCTTCCGCGGCATCGCCGTCCGCCGAATCGTCGCCGTCGTCGGCTCCGCCCAGGTCCCCCCCCGCCGCCACTTCCTCTTCCGAGTCATCGCTCTCGAGCCCGGCCGGTTCCACTCCGTTGGCCCGCAGCTCTTCGGGAGCGATCAGCTCGACACCGCTCGGCAGCGTCGTCAGCGGGCATTTCAGATTCCACCGCGACAAGACCTTGCGGATCTCGTCAGTCAGGCAGAGGATCCCATCGGCCTGATTCAGCACCTCGCGCTCATTCGCCTTCAGCTTGCGCAGCAGCCGCTTGTATTCCCCGATCGGCGGCGGAGCGACCTCGCGCGACTGGTTCCAGGGCAGTTTGCGGAACCAGTCCAGGTGCTTGAACCAGTGCAGTTCCAGATACATCGGAATGCCGGCAGCGTCGGCGCTCTTGCGCATCATCGTGATGGCATTCTCGTTGCGTGTATAGATGAAAGCCCGTTCGGTTCGCGCCACGCGCCGCAGTTCGCGCGCGAGCCGCCAGCGCACCAGATGGAAGATCTTCTGCTGCTCCGGGCACAGGTGGTTGTTCAGCTTCATCAGCCGGAAGTACCAGCTTGGCACCATGCCGCGGACCCGCACATTGGGCAGCGGCTTCATCCCGTAGTAGCGCCAGATCGCCCGCGGCTTGGTGCCCAGGCTGACGAAATAGAGCGTCACGCGTACGCCCGGCTGTTCCGCCAGTGCCCGCACCGTCTTCAGAATCTGGATCGGATGGGCAAAGCGGTTGGGAACGGTCGTGGAGCAATAACAAAAAATATGAACGGGATCCAAGCTGAACGGCTCCGATGGAGGGGGGTCCACACGTTTCCGTCAAGGGGACGGGTGTTACGGCAGCGACATCTTATCGGATTCGTCCACGACGCGCAAACCTTCGGAACTTCGACTTACGCTGCCTGGAAGCGCCGGCCAGGATCGTCCCTCGCTCACGGTTCTTCCGTCGGCGCTTCCTCCACCCGCACCGGCTCCAGCGGGATTCCCCGCTCGTCAACATAGTGTCCCTCGATCCACACCGGCGTCAGCACCACACGGTACTTCGGTTCCCGGGTCACCCGCTCTTCCTCAAGTTCCTCCAGCGAGCCGTCTTCGCGCTGCCGATAGACGGCCGGGTGGAACACCTCCACCGTTTCGCCCTCGATCAGATCCTCGCGCGGCATTTCCGCCCAGTGGCCCTCCACCCAGCGTCGGCCGTCCTCCCCGCCCGCCGAATAGGTCCGCTCCCCGGCCTGGTAGGTGACGCTCCCTCCGCGCGTGTCCGTCCCGCCGGCAATCACCGCGTCATCGATGATAATGACCGGCTCGCCCCCGTAGCGGTAGAAGCCGTAGGGATAGGGATAGGCGAAATGATCGTAATAACGGTAGCGCAGCGGATCCAGGCGGTGGTCGATGAACCGCTCGTCGTCGGTGCGGAGATACGGGTCGCGATAGAAACGGCGGTACGGGCGGAGCCGACGCGCGTCGGCATCCCGCAGGTCGTTCAGCCGGATGTCCGAATCCTGAAAGCGCCGTGCGCTGGGGACTTGCCGTTCGATCCGGGCGGCGCCGTCCGAACGTGCGCGGCCGTCGTGGCGCTCGATATAGATCGTGTCGCCGCCGGGACCGGCGGGGGCCGAGCGCGGCCCGCCCAGCACGCGCGAGGGGCCCTCCTGCGCCCACGCCGTCGGCGCCGGCAACGCCGCCGTCGCCAGCGCTGCCAGAGAAATCACCAGATACCAGCCTGAATTGCGTTTCACTGCCGTTCTCCTTTTCGGATCGAGGCGCATTCAGCTACGTTACGTGCCAATTGCGTGCCAGTCGCTCCGACGATCGGTGAAATCAGGGCCGGGTGGCCGGCCGTCCCGCGTGGTAGCGCTCGAGCCGACGCTGGATGAATCGCGCCTGAACCTCGTCGCCGCCGCCGCGAGCCGCTTCAAGGGCTTCGGTGGCCAGCCCAATAGCAACGTCAAACTGACCGCGCGCGGCGGCCAGCGCGGCCTTCAGATCCAGCAGTTCAGCCCGACCATTTTCGCGCAACTCCAGGCCCTGCACAATCCGTTCAGCGCCGTCCGGGTCGCGCAGCGACGCATCGGCGGCCGTCAGCTTCAGCCAGGCTGATTCCCTCGCGATCGCCGAGCCCGCCAGCAGCGCGGCGCGCGCGTGCGCCAGCGACAGCTCCACCTTCATTGCGGGGGTCAGCACGCCTTGTTCGGCGGCCAGCTCAAGCTCGGCGGCGGCGGCGGCCGGGTTGCCCCATTCGGTCAGCATCCGCGCGGCGACGCTGAAATCAACCGGGCGCGGCGCGGCGATCGCCCCAAACGCCCGATCCAGCGCCATCTGGCCGAGCAACACCGCCAGGACGAGCGCCCCCATTCCCCCCAGCCGCCGCCAGTTCGCCTTCCGGCGCGCGGCCCAGGCTTGCGCGGCCAACCGGCCCGCGAACGGCGCCAGACAGGGGAGCAGGAACAGTCGGTAGCGGCCGAGCGGGAAGACCGAGGACAGCGCGGCGAGCATCAGCAGCCCGTAGGTCGCCAGCATCGGCGCCGGCCGGCCGCACCCGCCGCGCCGCCCGCGCCGCAGCAGCCCGGCGGCGCCCAGCGCGAACAACCAGCGAAAATCCAACGAGAGCGCCAGGATCGGAACGTGCAGGCGGAACCAGGCGTGCGAAGTATTGTCGCTGGCTTCGCCGCCGATGAGCAGCGCCAGCGCCCGGCGCCCCCAGTTGAGCGCCCAGCGCCACGGCGCGCCCTCGTAGGCCGCCAGCGTGCGGATCACAACACGTAACGGTCGCCCCCGCGTTCCCTCCAGCGTCTCGAAGAAGCTCGCGTCGGGGCCGGTCCAGCGAACCCCGCCCCACGGCGCATCGGGATGATTGGCCATCGCCCAGGTAAGCGCCGAGCGGGTCGATTGCGCGAAAGGCGGCGCGCCGACGGCCAGATTGCGCGCCAGCAACGGCAGGAAGCCGATCAACGCGCCGCCCAGCAGCAGCGCCAGGCATGCCGCGAATCGTCGCGGCGCGCGGCGGACCACAAGGCCGTCCCAGGCAAGCGCCAGCGCGGCGGACAGCAGCACGACGGCGGCGGCTTCGTGCAGCAGCGCGAGCACCCCCGTCGCGAATCCGGCGCCGAAGGCCAGCGCCCGCGTCCGTTCGCGCCCCCCCTTCCTCCGGATTGGCATCGCCGCCACGCACAGGAGCGCCAGCAGCGTCAGTGCCAGCGCCGCCGGTTCGCGCAGGGGCTGGCTCTCGATCACGAGCAGCGGACCATACAGCGCGCCGAACAATCCGGCGACGAGGCCCGCGACGCGCCCTCCCAGGAGCCGGCCCAGCCGGTAAAGCAGATATGTGTTGATCAAGCCCAGAACCGCGTGCAGCAGCCGAATCCACGGCACGGGATCGACGCCGAAGCGCAGAAACAGCGCCAGCCCGTAGCTGAGCAGTGGCGCCTGGTGAAAAACATGCGGCGGATAGAGCGCCCGCCACGCCGCGGGACTCCCCGCGCTCATCCACAGGTGGTAGGGATAGTACGGCTCGCGCGCCAGCCAGTCGCCGGCGGCCAGTTGCCTCCCCTGCATCAGGTAGGTGTGCATGTCGGATTGGTCCCACTGGTGCCACTGTCCGGCGGGCGTGTCGTGGATGGCCAGCAGGAACATCAGCCGCCACAGCAGCGCGACTCCGAGGAGGAGCAGCAGCGGCAGGCCCCTCCGGCCGGCACGTGTCGGGCGCGCGCGGCGGCCTGCGCCGGGGCGGGGCTGGTTCGCGGAGTCCATGGGCGATCAGGATAGGCGAGCGGCCGGGGATTGGCCAGCGCCCGCCGCACCCGCGCGCGGCCTCGTCCTTGCCGTCGGTCCGTAAAATCCGTCGTTGCTTCCGCCGCCCGCGTTCCCTGCCACCGCTTCCTTTCCCGACCTTCTCCCCTGCTTGACTCCCTTCCCGCCCTTCACTAACGTTGGGAGTCCGACCGCCCATCCCGTTGCGGGCGGGGTTGGCGGAACGGATGTGAGGCGTGCTTATTCCCTCCTTTTACGTCGGCGGGCGGCGCCCATCGAGATCATCCGCGGAAGAACAGGTATCCCATCATGCGCAAGAAAATCTCCGTCATCGGCGGCGGCAACGTCGGTTCCACCACGGCCCTTTTCCTGGCCGAGAAGCACCTGGGCGACGTCGTCCTGACCGACATCGTCGAGGGCATGCCCCAGGGCAAGGGCCTCGACATGTATGAGACCGGCCCGATCCACGGCTACCACAGCCGGATCCAGGGCACCAACGATTACAAGGACATCGCCGGTTCCGACGTGGTCGTCGTCACCGCCGGTCTGCCGCGCAAGCCGGGCATGAGCCGCAGCGACCTGCTGGGGATGAACGCCAGGATCGTCGGCGAGGTCAGCACGCACATCAAGAACCATGCGCCCGATGCGATCGTCGTCGTCGTTTCCAATCCGCTCGACATCATGTGCTCGGTGGCGCTGGAAATGACCGGCTTCCCGAAGGAGCGCGTCATCGGCATGGCCGGCGTGCTCGACACCACGCGCATGCGCTGTTTCATCGCCGATGAGCTCGATGTGCACGCGGCCGACGTCGTGGCGCTCGTGCTCGGCGGTCATGGCGATTCCATGGTGCCGGTCATCAGCACGGCGACCGTCTCCGGCATCCCGCTCACGCAGCTCCTCCCCCGGGAACGGATCGATGCGATCGTCGAGCGGACGCGCAAGGGGGGCGGCGAGATCGTCGCCCTGCTCAAGACCGGCTCGGCGTACTATGCTCCGGCGGCCTCGGCCGTGGAAATGGTCGAATCGATCCTGCTCGACTCGCGGCGCGTGCTCCCCTGCGCGGCGCTGCTCGACGGCCAGTACGGCATCAGCGGCTGCTTCGTCGGCGTCCCGGTCAAGCTCGGCGCCCGCGGCATCGAACAGATCTACGAGGTCAAACTCGCCGACGACGAACTGAAGGCGCTGCAAGCCTCCGCCGCCGCCGTCAAGGAAGACCTCGACGCGCTCAAGGGGATGGAATACTGAGTCGGCGCGGGCGGCTGCGTGGTGAATCCCCAGCATGGGTTTTCATAGCCAGCCCTATCGCCTTGTCGATGGCTATTACCAACCGGTCATCGAGGTTGAATTGCTCGGGCCGGCTGGCGGGACCATGCAGCTTGTGCTGGTGGATTCCCCTCAATGACCCCGTTCTGGACAAGGAGACCCGGGATGACCGGATGCGCGACATCGACAGCCTGAGATGACCTGGCCGCGGTTCCATCGACTGTCTCCAAAGTCGCCGTGCTGACGCGCATCCTGAATCCCTACGCCGTGCCGGCCATTTGTTCCTGACATCATGATTCAAAACCCAGCCAATCTCGTCCTTCCGACTTCGCTCTTCGGCGGCGGGCTGGTCCTTCCCTACCTGGATTTCCAACCCGTTCTTGGCGAGAACGTCTTCATCGCGCCCAACGCGTCGGTCATCGGCCGCACGACGCTCGGCGACGACGTTTCGATCTGGTTCGGCGCCGTGCTGCGCGGCGACATCGCCGAAGTCCGCGTCGGCCGCGGCAGCAACATCCAGGATAACAGCGTGCTGCACGTCGGCGACGACGACCCCTGCATCGTCGGCGAAGAAGTCGTCGTGGGCCACAAGGTCATGCTGCACGGCTGCACGGTCGAAAACGGCTGCACGATCGGGATGGGCGCGATCATCCTCAACAAGGCGGTGATTGGCGAGCGCTCGGTCGTCGGCGCCGGCGCGCTGGTCACGCAGGAGACGATCGTGCCGCCGCGCAGTCTGGTGCTGGGCTCGCCGGCCCGGGTCAAGCGCGAGTTGACGGACGCGGAACTGCGCAAAATCCACGCGAATTTCGCGGCAAAATACGTCAAGGTCGCGGCCAACTACCGGCGCGTGCTGGGCTGAACGGCTGCATTGAAATCCATCGGCTCCGCCGGATCGGACGGATCCATCCAGCCCCGGCTACTTCTCCCTCACCCAGGTCTGGATCCGCGCCAGTTCCTTCGCCCATTCCTTCGCGTCGAGCCGCAATTCCAGAAACGCCTGCATCAGCCCCTCGATGATGTGCTCGAATTCCAGCATCATCTCGGTGCGCAGCGCCATCATATCTTCAAACGGCATCCGCCCGGGGTTGGGAATCGCCAGGCCCGCCAGGTTGAAATTCTCGCCGTCCAGCGTTGCGACCCACTCCACGTCCTCGCGCTTGAGCCGGATCTTCGCCTTCTTCAGTTTCTTGCCTTCGACCAGCGCCGTCCGCGCCTCGGGCGAGGTCGCCGGCGATTCCCCCTTCAGCCCCGTCGCGCGGGCGTCCCCATACTGCGCATCGAGCACGATCGGCCCAAGAATCTCGGCCTGGATCGCGCCCCCCTTCAGGTTCACCCCCCCGCCCGTCTCGCTCTTGAACCAGAGCCAGGTCAGGAATTCCTTGCCGAGAAACGCCTTCTGTTGAATCAGTTCGAGGACGCCCATGGCCGTTACCGCGCCACCTTGACCATGGCGGGGCGCAGCAGCCGGTTCCCCATCCGATAGCCGTCCTGAAACACCTCGGTCACCGTATTCTCGGGATGCTCCGCGTCGGCCGGGTCGGTCGCGACCGCCTCGTGCAGGTTCGGATCGAACGGCTGACCCATTGCCGGGACCTTCTCCAGCCCGTTCTGTTCGAGCACCTGGCTCATCTGCTTTTGCACCATCTGCAGGCCCTGCAGCAGCGCTTCCACCGATTCGCCGGGATTCGCCAGTGCCCGTTCGAAATTATCCAGCACGGGCAGCAACTGTTCGATGAGTTTCATCTGGGCCTGGGCGATCTGCTGTTCCTGATCGCGCCGCACCCGCTTGCGGTAATTCTCGAATTCGGCCTGCGCCCGCAGGAGCTGATCTTTCAGCCGTTCGAGCTGCTCGTTCTCTTCGATCACCGCCCCCGGGCCGTGGTGCCGATGGCCGCCATGATCGCCGTGGCCGTGATGGTGTGAATGGCCGTGTTCGTCGCACAGATGCGCCGCCGCCGCGGTTTCTGCCTCCGTCGCCCGATAAACTCGCCGGCGCAGACGCCGGGCCAACCGATGATCGACGCCGTAGATCCGCTCGCCCATGTCGCATCCTTCCAGTTCAACAACTCTGGTTGCCGTGATGTTCCGTGGGTTTTCTGGCGCACCGGGCGCCCCCACGCGGACTGAACGCCACTTTAGCAGGCTTCGCCCTGCGCATTCAATCCAACTCGGCCGCCCTGCCCGGCCTTCATGATCGCCTGAAGTCGCTTTATGTCATTTATGTCCCTTGCGTCCCTTCGCTAACTTGGCGAGCGCGAATCACGAGGATGAGGGACGAGGACAAGTGACGAATAGCTGCTGAGATGGTCGTGCCAAAAACCCTTCGTGCCAGAAACACCATGCAAACGACCGGGCCGCATGTTACGGATTTAAGGGAGCCTGCCCGTATGAGCGCCGCCACGCCCCCCAGGAACCCGGCGTA
>MVZB01000044.1 GCA_002068205.1 candidate division BRC1 bacterium ADurb.BinA292 | reverse complement strand
CGCGCAGCGCCAGCAGCAGCACGGTGAACCGCCACTGGATCAGGTTCAGCACCGCCAGAAAATAGCCGACGCGCAGGTGTTTCGCCTGATAGATAAGCGGGTTGGCGTAAAGCCGCGAGGCGACCCAGTTGCGCTCGATCCGTTCGAATTCAGCAAGCCGGGGACGCACCCGGGCGTCATACTCGCGCAGCAGGGCCTCGCGTTCCGGCGATCCGGGGCGCGCCAGCGTCTCGCGCGCGCCGCGCAGGATCTCGGGCACGACGCCGCAGCTCGCCAGCACGTTGAGGATCACGCTCAGGTAGGTCGCGCCCAGCTCGGTCAGCGGCGCGATCGCCGCGCAGTGGCGCCGCAGGTCGGCGGCCGGCAGCGCGCCGATCTGGTCGAGCAGATCGACGAGCACGTCGAGCCGGCCGGTGGCCGGGGCATTCCGCTCGACATGGGCCACGGCCTGGCCGATCAGATACAGCGCCTGGGCCGGGGTGAACTCCGCGCGGGCGGCGAACTGCGACGCCCAGCGCCAGAAATAATCCCAGGCCTCCCAGCTGGCGGTCGGCTGCTGGCCGAACCAGGGGAGTTCGGCGCCCGGGCCGAAGCTCGCCCCCTGCAGCCGGGGGTGATGCTGAAACACCGCCCGCGGCGCGACTTCCGCCAGCCGGTCTTCGCTCAGGAGCGACTTGACCGCCGTCGGGCAGGTGTAGCTCAGCGTCAGGTAGATGCCGGCGGGTGTGGCGACGGCCAGCCGCGGAAAACTCTGGCAGACGTCGGGCAGGACCTCATGGCCCAGTTCGCGCTGGGCGTTGCAGGTCGATTCGCCGCAGGCGCCCGCGCCGTTGAAGATGCAGCGCCCCGACGCGGCGCGCGCGAACTGCCAGCGTTGCTCCGCGCCGTCGCCCCCCGCCGCGAAAAAGTGCCGCTCAATCTCCTCCGGGCCGCGGCCGGCGCGCCGCAGGGCATCGGTCAGCCGCCCGTGTTCCCGGTCGCTGATGCGGATGTTCCATGCGCGCCCGCAGCAATGGCCGGTGTTGGCGCACTGGTAGTCGGCGTGCAGGTCGAGGATGCGAAGCGTGCCGGCGTCGAACAGGCGGTCGTTGACGCGCAGGGTGGGCCGTTCGGTGGTCAGCATGGCGTCTTCCGGGGCGCCGTCGGCGCGGAATGGGGGGGGCGCGGGGCCGGGCCGCCGGCCGCCCGCGCATACGTTCCTTATCGGGCGCTCGACCGGCCGGCTGAACCCGCCGGTTGCCGGCGAAGGCACGCGCCGGGGCGGCTTCCTGAAATCGCCGCCGACGAAACGGGATGGTTCTTTCACCGGCTGGGATGGTAAGCTGGCGCGTGTGGTGGGTGTTGGCCGCCGGCGATGGTGCGTCGCCCCGGCACGCCCTTCCCGCCGACCATCCCTTGGAGTTGCGTGGTGACAACGGTTCGCAAACAGGTTCCGCGGGTTCTGGAGGGTTTGCTCCAGATCAGCAATTTCGTCGGTTCGGTGATGCTGCTCGACGACATCCTGGATCATATCGCGCGGATCACCAGCGACATCATGCAGGTGCCGGTCTGCTCGATCTACCTGATGAACGAGGAGAAGGAACTGGTCCTGCGCAGCAACGTCGGCTTCGAGCGCGAACTGCTCGGCGTCGCGCGCTTCGCCCTGGGCGAGGGGATCCCGGGCTGGATCGCGCTGGAGAACCAGACGATCGCGCTGACCGACGCCACGACCCACCCGCGCTACAAACCGATCGATTCGGCGATTGAGTTGGGCTGCCGCGCCTACCTCGCCGCGCCGCTGCGCATCCAGGAGGAGATCATCGGCGTGATGACCGCGCGCAAGACCGAGGTCTACGAATTCAGCCGCGACGAAATCCTGTTCTTCGAGACGGTCTGCAAGCAGGTGGCGATCGTGATCGAGAAGGCCCGGATGTATGAGTCGAAGCTGACGGTCGAGCGGCTGGCCGCCGTCGCGATCTCACTCTCGGGCGTGGCGCACTACATCAAGAACGTGCTGCTGACGATGAAGGGGGGCGAGTATCTGGTCGACAACGGCCTGGCGCAGGGCCAGCTGGAGCGCGCCCGCGAGGGCTGGTCGGTGCTCAAGCGCGCCAACCGCAAGATCCGCGGGCTGGTCGAGAACATGCTCAACTTCAGCCGGCAGTCGCAACTGATCCTGCGGCCGGTCAACCTCAACAGCATGGTGATCGACATGCTGCGCTCGCTCGAGGAACTGGCGCACGAGCGCGGGGTCGAGCTCGTGCCGGCCCTCGACGGCGGCATCGACGAAGTGTCGGTCGACCCCGAATCGTTCTACGACGTCCTGCTCAACCTGACGACCAACGCGATCGAGGCGATGCCCGAGGGGCGCGGCGGCAAGGTCGTCGTCCGGACGAGCCGCCTCGACGGCCGCCATCAGTTGCTGATCGAGGTGATCGACAACGGCACCGGCATCCCGCTGGAGATCCAGGACCGGGTCTTCAACCTGTTCTTCTCGACGAAGGGCAAGAGGGGCACGGGCATTGGCCTGGCGGCGACCCGCAAGATCGTCGAGGAGCACGGCGGCACTATCGAATTCTCCTCCACCCCCGGCGCCGGAACGCATTTCAAGGTCTACATGCCGACGGGAAGAAATGAATGAGGGGATAAATTCGAGATACGAACGTCGATTTTCGAGATTCGGATTTCGGGCTTCCGCTTATTCTTCGCGCTTGTGCCCACAGCAGGCTTGGCAGCCGCCGCCCTGGGTCCGGCGGCGGTGGCGCAGCGCCATGGCGATGATCAGGTAGAGGACGGCGGCGGCGACGATCAGTTTGACGGCGAACATCAGGCGGCTCCCAGCCAGGTCAGGCCCTGATACGTGAGGGTGGCGGCGCCGTAGGCCAGCACCGTCATGTAACCGAGTTGCAGCAGCGCCCAGCGCCAGCCCCCGGCCTCGCGCGCGGCAATGGCCGTCGTGGCGAAACACTGCATCGCCAGCACATAGAACACGAGCAGGCTGAAGCAGACCGGCAGGGTGAAGACGAGCGAGCCGTCGGGCCGGGTTGCGGCGCGCATCTGATCGACGAGCGCGGCCCCCTCGGCCCCTTCCTCGCCCAAGCCGTAAAGGATCGACAGCGTGGAGACGACGACCTCGCGGGCGGCGAACGAGGCCAGCACGCCCACGCCGAGCTGCCAGTCGAACCCCATCGGCAGCACGGCGGGCTCGATCAGGTGGCCCAGCCGGCCGAGGAAGGAATGGGCGAGTTGCTGCTGGGAAATCAGGTCGGCCGCCTGATCGGCGGCGAGGGCGGCCTGTTCGGCCTGACCGGCAGTTTCCAGCGCGGCGGCCTGGGCCTCAAGCGCCGCGACTTGCGCCGCCGTCCCCGCCGGGACGTCGCCCGGCTGCATTTCGGGGAAATTCGCCAGCCACCACAGGACGATCGACAGCGCCAGGATCACCGTGCCGGCCTTCTTCAGGAAAATGATCCCGCGGTCGAGCATGACGAAGAACGCGGTCTTCAGGCTGGGCATCTTGTAACTGGGCAGCTCCAGCACGAGCGGGCGCGCCTGGCCCGGCAGGATCGTGCGCTTGAAAATCAACGCCATCGAGATCGCGGCCAGGATGCCCAGACTGTAGGCGCCGGTGAACGCCGCGGCCCCCAGCAGCGGCTGCGTCGGAAACAACAGCCCCGTCACCATCGCATAGACCGGCAGGCGCGCCGAGCAGGTCATCAGCGGCAGCACCAGGATCGTGACGAGCCGGTCGCGGCGGTCGTCGATGACCTTTGTGGCCATGATGGCCGGCACGGCGCAGGCGTGGGCCGACAGCATCGGCACAAACGCCTTGCCGGGCAACCCGACCCGGCGCATCAGGCGATCCATGACGAACGCGGCGCGCGCCAGGTAGCCGGTGTCCTCCAGCAGCGCGATCAGGAAGAACAGGATGCAGATCTGCGGCAGGAAGATCACGACGCCGCCGACGCCGGCAATCATGCCGTCGACGATCAGGCTCTGCAGCGGGCCGGCGGGGATCAGGCCGGCCGCGACATCGCCCAGCCAGCCGAAGACGCCGTCGATCAGATCCATCGGGATCGAGGCGAGACTGAAAATCAGATAGAACACGCCCAGCATCAGCGCCAGGAACGCCACGACGCCGACGACGGGGTGCGTCAGGACGCGGTCGATCGCCTCGCTGCGGCCGTGAATCTGGCGGTCTGGATGAACGACGCAGCGGCCGACGACGCGCTCGGCCCAGTCATAGCGCTGGTGCTGCGACTGCGTATCGAGCTGGCGCGCCCGCTCGGCGGCCGGCTGGTGCGGCGCATCGGGGCGCCGCGCGATGACCCGCTCCAGTTCGGCGCGCAGCTCATCGACGCCGCGGCCGGTCTTGGCGACGACCGGAACCACCGGGCAGCCCAGCTCGCGCGACAGCTCGGCGACCTTGATCCGCAACCCGAGCCGCTGGGCCAGATCGACCATGTTGAGCGCAATGACCGTCGGCAGCCCCAGCTCGAGGACCTGGCTGGCGAGGAACAGGTTGCGCTCCAGGTTGGTCGAGTCGAGCAGCAGGATCAGCGCCGTGGGGGCGGGGTGCTCGGGGGCAAGGCCGAGCAGGCCGTCGAGCGCGGCGCGTTCCTCGCTGCTGGCGGCCGACAGACTGTAGAGGCCGGGCATGTCGATCAGCCGGACCGACTCGCCGGCCAGACGCAGCGCGCCGACGCGCAGCTCGATCGTCGTGCCGGGGAAGTTGGCGGTCTTGGCGCGCAGGCCGGTCAGGGCATTGAACAGCGTGGTTTTGCCGGCGTTGGGGTTGCCCACCAGCGCGATCGTCTGGCGACGGGGGGCCGTGCGGGTGGCCTCGTGCGCAGGGGTGTCGGGCGGGGCGGGAGCCAGCGTCATGGTGGGAACCGATCGAGGTCAGCGAGGCTCGGCGGCGTCCGGCGAAGCACCGTCCGCCGGTTCGACATGGATGCATTGCGCCAGGCGCGCCGACAGGCCGATGCGCGTGCCGTAGACGCGCAGGATCAGCGGATCGCCGCGCTTGATCAGCTCGACGGTGCGGCCCATGCAGATGCCGAAGCCGGCGAGGCGATTCAGTTCATCGCCCGCCATCTCCAGCAGGCGGATGGTGCCGCGGGCGCGTTTGCCGAGACCGGCGAGCGGAACGAGGCCGGGGGATTCGAGGGTGGCACTGCTCATGAGAAAAGGGTTGCAATCCGGAGGGGGGATCGGGACGATGGGAGCCCATCGGTTGCCCATAGTAAACATTACTTACCCTCGACAATCAAGAGACATTTTCATTCCCAAATCCGCTTTTTTGGGTCCCAAGGTCTCTTATCGGCTCGCCCGCCCCGCCCGATAACCCCGGTTCGAGGAGAACGCGGCCGGAGCGCACGTGCACCCACCCCGCGGTTGCCAACCCGGAAAAAAAACGGGAAGTTCGGGGCGTCCATCACGTCGACGGGCGCGTTTTCGAACCGGGAGGGCGACGCGGCCTGTCGGAACGCATGAGGCGGAGGATCTCGCGGCGGCGGAAACAGGCCAGCGTGTGATCATTGATCAGTCCGGTGGCCTGCATGTGGGCGTAGACGACGGTTGAACCGAGAAAGGTAAAGCCCCGCTGGCGGAGATCGCGGCTCAGCGCATCGGATTCAGGGGAAGTGGCCGGGTAATCGTCCAGCGTGCGCAGTTCATGGACGATCGGCTTGCCGCCGACGAAACGCCAGATGTAAGCGTCGAACGAACCGAATTCCTCCTGGACCGCGAGGAACCGGCGCGCATTGTTGATCGCCGAGTTGATCTTGGCGCGATTGCGGATCAGGCCCGCGTTCTGGAGCAGGCGCTCGACCCGCGCCGGTGTGAACCGGGCGACGCGGGCGGGATCGAAGCCGGCGAAGGCCGTGCGGTAATGCTCGCGCCGGCGCAGAATCGTGTACCAGGAGAGCCCGGCCTGCGCGGCCTCCAGGGTCAGGAATTCAAAAATCCGGATGTCGTCATGGACCGGCACGCCCCATTCCGCGTCGTGGTAGGCGACGTAGTCGAGTTTATCGAGCGGGACCCAGGGGCATCGGGGGCGGACGGGCGTCATGGTTTCGGTCTCACGCGAAAATCGTCCTTCGTCCTCGTCCTCGTGATCATGATCGATTCGAGGGATTCTGCGGTCCCTGCGGGACTCTATTGGCTCCTGGTTCCCGTTTTCCCGCCACTGAACAGGCGGGCTGAAAATCTGCCGTCGCTACGGGCCTGACCTGGGGAGCAGCCCGGCATGGCCTCAGCCATTCAAATTGATCGCTGACGGCAGCCGCTACAGTTGCTTCGCGCCGCGTTTCTTGAGTTGCCCCACCACCTGCTTGACGTCCTGCGCGCGGTCCTTGGGAACGACGAGCACGCCGTCGCGGCTGACAACGACGACGACCCCTTCCATGCCGACCACCCCCACGGCGATCGCGTCGGCGCCTTCGGCGTTGTAGACGATGCAGTCGCGCGAATCGACGAGGACGGGATCGCCGACGGCGACGTTGCCCGCCGCGTCGCGCGCGCGGTTGCGGTCGAGCGCGTCCCACGCGCCGACATCGTCCCAGTCGAACGCCGCGCGGGCCATCGCCACGCGGCCGGCCCGCTCCATCAGGGCGTAATCAATCGAAATGTCCTCCAGCTCCGTGAAGATCCGGGCCGCCGCTTCCGGGTCGCGGTTCGCCATGGCCAGCGCCATGCTGAGGGCGGCCTGGGCGTGCGCGGGCGCCGACCCGTTGAGTTCCTCCAGGAACCGGTCGAGCCGCCAGAAGAACATGCCGCTGTTCCAGAAGTGGCGGCCGTCGCGGAGGAAGGCTTCGGCCGTCGGGCGGTCGGGCTTCTCCAGAAACCGCGCCACCGGCAGCACGGGGGGGTCGGTCGCGAGCAGCGGTGTTGCATCGGGTGGAACCTCGATGTAGCCGAACCCGGTCTCGGGCCGCTCGGGGGGGACGCCGATCGTGACGAGCGCGCCGGTCTGTTCGGCCGCGGTCAGGGCCGACTGGACGGTGGCGGCGAAGCCCTGGCGATCGCCGATGCGATGGTCGGCCGTCAGCACGGCGATCGAGGTTTTCTCGGCCGATTGCGCCGCGAAATTCGCCAGGATGTGCGCGGCGGCCCAGGTCAGCGCGCCGGCGGTGTTGCGCTTGGCCGGCTCGCCGAGGATATTTTCGTCGGGCAGGCCGGTGTGCGCCTCGCGGATCGGCGTCACCAGCGCCGCGGCGGTGATCACGAAAATGCGTTCGGGCGGCACCAGCGGCTCAATCCGCTCGATCGCCTCTTCGAGCAGCGTCTGCTGGTCGGTTGCGAGGCGCAGCAGTTGCTTGGGCCGGTGCCGGCGCGAGAGCGGCCAGAACCGCTCGCCCGATCCGCCCGCCATGATGACGGCAATGCGCAGAAAATCCGCCATGCGTCGCTTCCTTCCGATCAGATCCTCATCCCCGAATCTGCATGGCTACCAGAGGCGGGACCGCAAGCGCAAGCGGAAAGGGTTTCCCCGCTGCGCTTGGGCGAAGCTTGACACGGTTCAAGAGGTGATCTGTTTTTCGGCCGGCAAACGGCGCGCTGGGGTTGCCGGTCTAGCCGAACGCGCCGGTGATGATGTGGAGGCGCGACATGGGTGAACCACCGCATGAAATTCGGTAACGCGTCGGGTTTGGGATCGTTTAAGGCTAGAATCAGCGTTCGCTACCGGCCCTTGAGCGAGTACAACCGGCCGGGCAGTTGGCGCAGCCAGCCGTCGATCTCCAACTGGAGCAGCCGCTCCAGGACGGCGGGCATGCCGTGACCCTGGCGGGCGCAGCGCTCCAGCAGCGCGTCGGTCGGGAGCGGTTCCTCGTTGAGCTGGGCCAGGATCAGCCGCGCCAGGGGATCTTTCGGCCGGGGCAACGGGCCGGCGGCGGTCTCCGCCGGCGATGGGCCTTCCGCCCCGCCGGCCTCGGGCTCCGGCGCGGGAGCGGCCTGTCCGGCGCGCACGCCCAACTCCGCCATTTCATGGCGCAGATCGTTCGCCAGCGTCTCCAGCACATCGTCGGCCGACCGGACCAGCACGGCCCCGTCGCGGATCAGGCGGTTGGAACCCTCCGCGGCGCGGCGCGTGGCGTCGGCCGGGCAGGCCATCACCGGGCGGTTGGCCGCCGCCGCGTGGCGCGCGGTGATCAACGTCCCGCTGGCGGCCCCCGCCTCGATCACCAGCACGCCGAGCGAGACGCCCGCGATGATTTCGTTGCGCAGCGGGAAGTGGCCGGGGCTGGGTTCCGTGTCGCAGGGCAGGACGCTGAGCAGCGCGCCGCGGCGCCGATCCAGAATCTCAGCGGCCAGGGGTGCATGGGTCCGTGGATAAATCGGCGTGGCGAGGCCCTGGCCCAGCACGGCCAGGGTGCGCCCGCCGACCTCCAGCGCGGCGCGGTGCGCCTCGGCGTCGATGCCGTAGGCCATCCCGCTGACGATCGTGATCCCCTGCGCGGCGAGGGGACGCACGATCCGGTCGACCATCTGGCGCGCATAGACGCTGGGTTGACGCGGCCCGACAACGGCAATTGCCATCCGGTCGGCGGGGATGAGCTCGCCCCGGCGCCAGACGACCAGCGGCGGGCTTTCCAGGCGGCGCAGATGCGGCGGGTAGCCCGGGTCGTCCAGCGGGACCAGGTTGACATCCACCGCCCGCGCCCGTTCGCACTCGCGGCGGGCCGCCGCCTCCACGTCGGCGTCGCGCAGCCGGGTCAGACGCGTCGGACCCAGTCCCTCCACGCGCTGGAGTTCCGCGGCGGAGGCTGAAAAGACGGCGGCGGGGGAACCGAACGCATCCAGCAGCCGGCGGCCGAGCACCGGCCCGGTGGCGAGCGCCAGCCGCAGCCAGGAGAGCACGGCCGCATCGACCGCGGAATCGTGGGCGGTCTGGCTCACGTCGTGCCCCCCTGAATTCAGGGCCGCGCGATCATTGCGGCTCCAGAATGCTGCGTTGCTGTTCCTTGAACTTGAACTTGCGCCAGATGTGGCCGTTGAGCATGAGGGCATGACTGCCGATGCCGATCGCCACGAAATTGGCGCGGCGGCGCACGTGCGTCGAGTTCAGGATCGCGTCGCGCGTCGCCTGCGGCAGGCTGTCCAGCCCCTTGCGCGCCAGATCAATAAACGCCTTGGCGTCGTCGGACGAGGCGAACAATATGTAGTAGAACTGCATGTCGATGCCTGCGGTCAGGAACCGTTCGACCTCCATCGCGATGTGCCGGTCGAACAGCTCGATGGCCTGCGGCACGTCGGCCGGCTGAATGCCCAGGCTGCGCGGGACGTTCATTTTGAAGAACTCGGGCGTCAGATCGCTCGCTCCGCTGGCGCGGGCATCGGGAAAAATCTCATTGGTCACGTAGCCCTTGTTGCGCTCGACCCAATCCATGCTGCGGTATTCGTAATCCCTGGCCAGGAACGGGCGATAGACG
Source organism: candidate division BRC1 bacterium ADurb.BinA292 (assembly GCA_002068205.1). GTDB lineage: Bacteria > Sumerlaeota > Sumerlaeia > MVZB01 > MVZB01 > MVZB01. Next base: position 8,184 of record MVZB01000044.1, on the reverse strand, counting down.
TAGTTCGCGATCGGCAGCGACACCATTTTGATCACCGGCATGCTGTGAAACGCGGAGTAGGAATAGAAGTAGGCGGGGATGACATAGACGATCAGCACGATGATGGCGGCGACGATCGTCCACTTCAGGCCGGCGCTGTGAATGAAATTGTAGACCGCCGCGACGATCCGTTCCTTGCGGCGGCGCGCCTTGAATGCGGCCTCGCTGATCCCGGCCAGCCGCTGCTTCTCTTCCTCCAGGTGCGCGATCTGCTCGGTCAGCAGGATGTAGCATTCGTTCCAGTCGAATTCGAACTTCTGACGTTCGGCGTCGTTATAGTTGGCCACGCGCTGCAGCAGGATGCAGTCGCCGACGATCGTCATGATGTTCTGACCGGTCTTGTGGCTATGCTCCAGCGTGGCCATGAAGCTGTCCTGCAGCATCGCGATGCGGCTCTTCAGCTCGAGGAATTTCATTTCGGCCTGGGGGGTGGCGCGGCGGCTCTTGACGGCGGTCAGCACGAAATCGCGGAACTGGGTCCAACGCGTGTGGAGCTCCTTGATTTCCTCCAGGTTGCGATTCAGGACGGGATCTTCCATGGCCAATGTTCCAAGTCGGAATGCGACGCCGGGAGAGCGCCGTGCGGCGGACCGCCGCCCGCGACAGGGGGCAAGCTGTGCGTTCCGTCCGGGCTGCCAGAATCATAGCCCCGGCGACCGATGGGGTCAATCCGCACCCGCCGGTCCGCGTCAACCGCGCAGCAGCGACTGCGCCCCGTCGATCCAGATTTCGGTTCCCGTGATGTGACTGGAGGCATCCGACGCCAGAAACAGGACCAGCCGGGCCACCTGGTGCGGATCGCCCGGTTTGCCGCCACTGAGCGGGATCGGGTTTTCTGGAAATGCGAGCGGCGGCGCGGCCTCGTCCGCATCGCGCATTTCGGTGCTGCTGTCGATGTCCGTCGCGATCGCGCCGGGACAGATCACATTGACCCGCACGCCGTGGCGCGCCGACTCCAGCGCCACGAACTTGCACAGCGCCACCTGCGCCGCCTTGGAGCAGCCGTAGGCGGTCGCCCCCTGCGAACTGAAGACGCGCGTGCCGTTGATCGACGAGGTGATGATGATCGATCCGCCCTGGCGTTTCAGATGGGGCATCGCCGCGCGCAGCGTCAGGAACGTGCCGCGCAGGTTGATGTTGAGCGTCGTGTCCCATTCCTCGGGCTCGATTTCCTCGATGGGAGCCCAGACGCCGTTGATGCCGGCGTTGGCGAAGACGATGTCGAGGCGTCCCCAGCGTTCGACCACCTGGCGGACGGCGCGCTCGACGTCCGCCACCCGGGCGATGTCGCCGGCGACGGCGAACGCCTCGCCGCCCCCTTCCTCAATCTCCTGGACCGTCTCCTCCAGGTCGCCCAGGTCGCGGCTGGTTACGCAGACCCGGGCTCCCTCGGCGGCGAGCAGGACGGCGGCGGCCTTGCCGATGCCCGAGCCTCCGCCGGTGATGTAGGCGACACGGTTTTCGAGTTGCATGGGGTGCCTCCGGTCGTGCCGGTTCCGCGGCGAGGGGCGCGAGGGCCGTGCTTCGCCGTCAGGTTGTCCGGAAGCAACCGTCAAGCCAGTTGGGGAGTACCGGGTGGATCAGCGTGGGGAATCTAATCCAGTTTCAGATCGTCGGGGACGTCGTCGAGGAGTTCGTCGAGATCGAGCGCGATCGGCCCGTCGGCATCGGCCGGCGGCGGCAGCTCGGGTTTCTTCTCCTTGTGATACGCGATGCGGCGGGCGCGATATTCCTCGGCCGACATCGCTAGGCGCGGCTCCTCGCCCCGCTCCAGTTGCTCGAAGACCTGTTGCAGATACGGGACGCACCAGCCGCAGCCGGTGCCCGCGCCGTGGCATTCGGCGAACTGCGAGGCCACGCGCGCGCGGCGCCGTTCGTGGAACCGGCGCAGTTTGCCCAGCGGGACGTGAAAGCAGAGGCAGACTTCGCGATCTTCGGATGGCGCCATGATGAACCTTGTGGGCGTGATTGGCCGGGTCGCCGCGCGCCGCCCGGAGTGCGGCCCCCTCTACTATAACAGCGCAACCGCCCGCACACGATTCCCGAAACCGCGATTGTGAAGGCGGAGACAATGGCACCCCGCTTGCTCTGAGAGGGAGCAAACGACGGGGAGGAGGTTTTTTTCTATCTGATCGCCGGGGATTGACGCGCGCCATCGCGGCGGCTTCGATGCCCGGGCCGCGGCGGCGAGGAGCGGAATGGGTGGTGACAGTGTTGAATTCGAAGCGGGGTTGGATCACGATAGCGAGACCGATGACGATCCCGATTCCGATAGCGATACCGATCCCGATAGCGATTTTGGAAAAAAATACCAACTGAGAGGAGTTGAGCGATGGACCTGACACTCAACCGGCGCGACATCCTGACGCGGACCCTGCCGGCCGCGGCGTTCGCGGGCGCGAGCCTGGGCTCGCTCGGCACGCTGATGGCGCAGCCGCCGGCACAGGGCCAGATGGGCCAGAAGTCGATCATCGGCAGCATGATCATGCAGGCGGCCGGCAACGGCCAATACAAGTTGCCGCCGCTGCCCTACGATTACGACGCCCTCGATCCGCACATCGACGCCCAGACGATGCAGTTGCACCATGACAAGCACCACCAGGGTTACGTGGACGGGCTGAACAAGGCGGTGCAGGGGATGACGGAGATGGCGTCGGGCGAGATCGACGATGCGAAGCTGGCCGCGCTGGAACGCAACCTGAGCTTCAACGGCGGCGGACATCTGCTGCACACGATCTTCTGGGCCACGATGTCGCCCGACGGCGGCGGCGCCCCCGAGGGCGAACTGGCGGAGGCGATCAATGCCGGCTTCGGCTCGGTCGACGGCTTCAGGAATTACTTCAGCAAGGCGGCCGGCGGCGTCAAGGGGAGCGGCTGGGGCTTGCTCGCCTATGAACCGCTCGGCGACCGATTGATTGTGTTTGCGCTCAACGAGCACGATACCAAACTGATGGCCGGGGCATGCCCGCTGCTGCCGCTCGATGTGTGGGAGCACGCCTATTACCTCAAGTATCAGAACCGGCGGGCGGACTACATCAAGGCGTGGTGGAACGTCGTCAACTGGAAGGCGGTCGGCGAGGCCTACGCCTGGGCGCGCAAGGCGTTCCATGGCCGCAAGGGCGAAGGCGAATAGCTGAAGAACATGGGATGGAGCCCAGAGCAGGATGCCCTCCTGGAGTGCGGCGGCAGAAGGCGCGCAGCGCTTGGCGACACCGCTTTGGATCGCAGAATCAGCCAGGGTGATCGGTTCCAAAGCGGTGTCGACGCGTTGCGCGGCAACGCTCTGGCACCGCACTCCGAGAAAACCGCCTCGACCCCGCATCCTTGCACCCGCAACCGGTTCGCTCGGCACGATTATTGTATGGGAGTCGTCCAACCTTGTTTGGAGGACTCCCATGGGAATCGTGACCGACGCCACCGACAAGCATCAGGCATGCATCGACGCGTGCCAGACGTGCAGCCAGGCCTGCTATGAGTGTTTCCGTGCCTGCCTTAAGGAACCGGACGTCGCGCAACGCACCGAGTGCATCGCGCTGCTGGTCGAATGCGCGATGATGTGCCAGACCTCGGTGGCGCACATGGCGATGAGCGGCCGGTTCAGCGCCGACCATTGCCGCCACTGCGCCGCGGTGTGCGAGGCGTGCGCCGAGGAATGCGGCCATCACCGGGACGAGCATTGCCCCAAGTGCGCGGAGGTCTGCCGGCGCTGCGCCGCCGAATGCCGCCGGATGGCCGCGTGAGGCCGCCGCGTGCCACGCCGGCGAGCACCCGGTCGAGGTTTCGCCGCCAATTCGGCTTGCCCGCCCGCGCGGTGCGCGGATAATGGGCGAAGAAGCCCGGATGATGAAAGGCGTGACGCCCATGCCATGCGAGATCACCACGGGCCGTTGCTGGCTGTTCCGTTTGCGGCGGGGCGAAACCGGGCCTGCCCGGCCGTTGCCCGCGCCGCCCCGGCGCGCCAGCCGGCCCCGGCCCAGCGGCCATCGCGGCCAGAGCCGCGCCTGCGCCCGGCGCGAGCTTCGACCGGCGCGGCGGCGAGCCGCGCGGTAACGCGCGGGCGAAACCGGTCAGCGCGGCGCCGCGTCGAGCGTCTCGCGCACGAACCGCAGCAGGTCCTTCGGATTATAGGGTTTCTGGATCAGATGGGGATCGCCGTCGGGGATCAGGTGATCGTGCAGACCGTGCGTGCTGTAGCCGGTGCTGAAGGCGACGCGCACGCCGGGCCGGATCGCGCTGATCCGTTCAAACGCCGCGCGCCCGTGCAGCCGCGGCATGATCACGTCCAATAGCACCAGATCGATCTGGTCGGCGTGCGCGGCGAACGTGGCCACCGCCTCCTCGCCGTCGCAGGCGGTCAGCACGCGATAGCCGGCGCCGCGCAGAATGCGGACCGACAGGTCGCGGACAGTCTCGGAATCCTCGGCCAGCAGGATCGTCTCGTTGCCGCCGACGACGTCGCCCATTTCCCTGAGGCCCAGCTCGGCGGCGCTGCGGTTGACCAGCGGCAGAAAGATCTTGAACGACGTGCCGTGCCCCGGCTCGCTGTACAGGCTGATGAACCCGCCGTGCTGCTTGATGATGCCGTAAACGGTCGCCAGTCCCAGCCCCGTCCCCTCCCCCTCGGGTTTGGTGGAGAAGAACGGCTCGAAAATCCGGCTCTGGGTCGCTTCGTCCATCCCGCAGCCGGTGTCGGTCACGGTCAGCATCACGTAGGGCCCTTCGCTGGCCCAGGGATGGCTGGTCTTGTACGCCGAGCTGATGTCGGCGTTGCTGGTCTGGATCAGGATCGAGCCGCCGTCGGGCATCGCGTCGCGCGCATTGAGCACCAGATTCATGATCACCTGCTCGATCTGGCCCGGATCGACGCTCACCGTCCCGAGGTTCTCCGCGGGCCGGAACTGCAGGGTAACGTGCTCGCCGATGACCCGCTCGAGCATCCGCAGGAACCCGCCGACCAACTGATTGAGATCAACATCCTTGGGCTGGAGGATCTGGCGCCGGCTGAAGGCGAGAAGCTGGCGGGTCAGCGTGGCCGCCTTCTGGCCGGCGTTGATCGATTGCTGCAAGTCGGCGCGGACGGGCGCGTCCGGCGGGAGCGTCTCCATCGCCACCTGGGTGTAGCCGATGATCGCCTGCAGCAGGTTGTTGAAATCATGGGCGACGCCGCCGGCAAGTTGGCCGATCGCCTCCATCTTCTGCGACTGGCGCAGGCTTTTCTCAAGGATTTTGCGTTCGGTCACGTCGCTGATGTAGCTGATGACGCCGCGAAAGCCGCCGGCCGAATCGATCAGCGGCGCGCTGTAAAGCTCCAGATCAACCCGACGGTTGACGTCGGCGCGCGTGCAGATCTGCATTTCGAGGAAGGTCGGGATCTGATCCGGACCGGTGGGGCAGAGCAGGAAATGGAGCGCCAGCTCGTCGCCCGACCCGATAAACGGCGGGGGCTGGCCGAGGACTTCCTCGCGCGTCCAGCCGAACAGTTTTTCGGCCGATTCGTTCCAGACGGTGACCCGGCCCTCGCGATCGACCGCCACGATCGCCATCGGCGACGCGGCGATCAGCCCCTCCATCTCGTGATAGGTCTCGCGCAGCGAGTTCTCGACGCGGGCGATTTCGCGGCGCTGCTCGACCTCGTTCAGCGCGCGGCGGATCATCGGCAACAGCCGGCCGAGCCGACCCTTCATCAGGAAGTCGTTCGCCCCCTGCTTGAGCGCCTCGACGGCCAGCTCCTCGCCGATCGTCCCCGAGATCAGGATGAACGGGGTGTCCAGGCCGCGATTGCGCACGCGGCGCAGGGCATCCATGCCGGTGAAGGCGGGCATGGCGTAATCGGCGAGGATGACCTGCCACTCGCCGTCGGCCAGAGCCTGGTCGAACTGGGCCGCCGAGTCGACCGCGATGTAATCCGGATCATATCCGCCGCGACGAATCTCGCGCAGCAGGAGCAAGACGTCATCGGGGGAATCTTCGGCTATCAGGACTCGCAGCGGAGTGCCCACGGTGCTCACTTTGCCTGGGGAGGTCGCGTGTTGATCAGGAGCCAGTACAGCCCGAGGGTCTGGACGGCGTTGAGAAATTCGCTGAACTCGATCGGCTTGCGGACGTAGCTGTTCGCGCCGCGGCTGTAGCTTTCCACCAGGTCGCGCTCTTCGTTGGAGGAGGTCAACACAATCACCGGCATCAGTTTCGTTTCGGGATGCGAGCGCAATTCCTTGAGGAATTCCAGGCCGTTCATCCGCGGCAACTGCAAGTCGAGCAGGATGATGGTCGGCTGCTGCGAGGCGTCGCGGCCGCTGTAGCGGCCCCGGCCGTGGAGGTAATCGAGGGCCTCGACGCCATCCTCGGCGACGACGATCTCGTTGTGGATGTTCTGCTTGCGAAAGGCGCGCAGGGTCAGGGCGACGTCGTCCGGGTTATCCTCGACCAGCAATATCGTCTTGTCATCCGGCATGGATGGAATCCTCCTTGGGCAAGGTAAAGTACATGCGCGTCCCCTGGCCGGGGATGCTCTCGGCCCAGACCCGTCCCCCGTGGCGCTGAACCACGCGGCGGACGATGGCCAGACCGATCCCGGTCCCCTCGAAATCCTGGGGCCGATGCAGCCGCTGGAACGGACTGAACAGTTTGTGGACGTACTCCATATCGAAGCCGACGCCGTTGTCGGTGACGCAGAAGATCCGCTCGCCGTTCTGCTCGGCCACCTGCGAGACCTGGATGCGGGGAGCCTCGACCGGCCGCGTGAATTTGAAGGCGTTGTCGATCAGATTGACCAGTGCGATCCGGATCAGCCGGCGGTCGCCTTTCGCCGTCAGTTGCGGCTGGATTTCCACGGCGACGCCGTCATACTCGCCGCCGCGGCGGCATTCCTCGGCCACGGCCTGCGCCTCCGCGCTCAGGTCCAGTTCGTCCTTGCGGACTTCCTCGCGGCTGACGCGCGAGAGGTTGAGCAGGTCATCGATCAGCACCCCCATGCGTTTGCTGGCCGCGACGACCCGCCGCAGATAGTCGCACTCTTGCTCCTCCAGGCGCGGGCCCAGATCCTCCAGCAGGGCCTCGCTGAAGCCGGAGATGCTGCGCAGCGGGGCGCGCAGGTCATGCGAAACCGAGTAGCAGAACGCCTCCAGCTCCTGGTTGACCTCGGTCAGCCGGCGCGTTCGTTCCTCGACGCGCCGCTCCAGATCCCGGGTCCGTTCGGCGCGCCCCTTCAACTCGCGGGTCAGCAGCACGAAACACCAGATCAGCAGGAGCACGACGGCAACAGCCCCCCCCAGCAGCGAGATCAGCATGAACTGGGAGTAGTGCGAGGCGCGGTGCAGGCGGCTGTCCAGCCGGTTGCGTTCATCGCGGATCAGCCCGCCGATCAGCGCGCGGACCGAGTCCATCTCCCGTTTGCCGTAGCCGAGTCGCACGTGGGCGCGGGCGGGGTCCAGGCCCTCCGCCTCGAAGATGTTCAGATTCTCCTCGAGCGTGATGGTGCGGGTGGAGGCGGCCGCCCGCAGTTTGAGCAGATTCTGATAATGCTCGGGATTGTTGCGGCTGGTGCGCAGGGCCTGGTCGATCTGGCCGTCAAGCTGCCGCCGGCCGCGCAGGTAGGGCTCCAGGAAGTCGTGGTCGCCGGTCAGCAGATAGCCGCGCTGGCCGGTTTCCATATCCTGCAGGGAGGAGAGGATCGCCTGCAACTGGAGCAGGACCAGGTAGGATTGGGAGATTTCGGCGTGGAACAGGGTCTGTCGGCGCGTGACGAGGATGCCGGCGATGACATCGACAACGAGGACTGCGATGGCGAGGGTCATCCAGAGGCGATGGCGGCGCATGCCGGAGCGGGGCATGAACAAAATCCCTACAAAGGCATTAAGTTTCGCCAGTATAGAGGGTGATTGAATCAGGATCAATTAAAACATAAGGGCAATCAAGCCAACCCGCCGCGTGTGAGTCCCGTCCGGCTCGGAAGCGTGCCGGAAGGGAGCTGTGGAGCGAGCGGGAAGGGGGGTGCGGGCGAGCGGCGTAGTGGGGGACAAATCAACTCGTTGATAACGGAACGATTATGAACCGGCCAGGGCGCGGGACCCCTTTGGGAAATTCCTCCGCGTCTCGGCGTCTCGGCGTGAGATCTGCGCGCGTCCAGGACGGAATGACGGCCGACGA
>MVZB01000043.1 GCA_002068205.1 candidate division BRC1 bacterium ADurb.BinA292 | reverse complement strand
GACTTCCAACGCTCGCGGCGCGACTCGATGGCCGGCTCGCTGACCGAACGGCGCGTCCTGGCCGGCGACGAGGTCGACACGTTTGCCGTCTCCTGCCGCACGCTGAGCGCCTACCTGACCGAGCCCGTCAATTTCCTGAAGCTGGACATCGAAGGGCTGGAGGCCGACGTGCTGGAGGAGGCGCGCGATCACCTGCACCAGGTCGAGCAGATCTTCTGCGAGGTCCACGAAGAATCGGGCGCGGCGGGCAAGCGTCTGGCCCGCGTGCTCGGCGTGCTCGAGACGGCGGGGTTCGACGTCCACGTGGGCAAATCGCACAGTTATCAGCAATTGACGCGCCAGCGGCCAACGAAATACGTCGGCGCCAGTTACAGCGCGGTCCTGTGGGGCCGCAACCGCCATTGGAGTCGTCCCTGATGCACCCGAAGACCCCCGAAATTCGGGCCCAACTGCGCAACGCGCGAACCCTGGATGAGAAGCTCGTCCTGCTGGAAAACGCCTACGCCGGCGAGCCGTGCTATATGCTCACCTGCGGTCCGTCGATCAAGGAAACGTGGAACGACGAGGTGGCGGCCTACCTGGCCGACAAGCTGGTCATCGCGGTCAAGCAGACCTATGATCTGGCGCCCGAGATTGTTGATTTTCAATTGCTTAACTCTTGGAACTTCCAGCCTTACAACTATGTTGAGCCCCGGCCGATCGTGCTCATGGAGCGCGCCGACGATGACCCCCCCACGCCCGGCTTGCAGGCCGACATGCTCTTCCGCATCCCCGACCCACGCAATTTCAGCCAGCGCCTGGCGACGACCTTGCGCTTCGAGGACTGGCTCTTCACGAAAACGCTCGACCGGCCGTGGGGACCTGGCGTGGTTTACGAACTCGGCATCTACCTGATGGTGCACCTGGGCGTCAGCGAGATCGTGACGATGGGCTGGGACCTGGGCGAACTCAACTCGCCGACGATGGAGCATTTCTTTCCCGAGGAAGCGCCCGAAAGTCCGAAAAGCGATGATATCCTGAACAAGCCGCGCATCCGGACGTTCGAGGTAGGCGATATCGCCGATTCCACCCGCGCGCTCTACTACTGGCTGCGCGGCCGCGGCATCCACCTGTCGATCATCTCGGACCGCAGCCTGGTGGACCCCGTCGTGCCGCGCATCAAGCACCCGCGCGACAGTCAGTCGCTGGCGCATTACCGCACCGACTTGCTGGCCAACGGCGATTTCCTCCAGTGGGTCAACGGAACGCCGCGCTTCTGGGACGCGCTGCCCCAGCCGCATCTCGTCCGGCATCGCGAGCTGGAAGACCGCCCGAAAGTGGTCGTGGAACTGCAGCCGGGCGGCGGAACGGCGACCACGCTCAATCAGATGTTCCGGATCGAGGAATTCTTCCAGGGCGGACGGCTGTCCGCGCGCGCCGACGCGCTCTGCCACGAGCCGGGCAAGCTGGGCTGGGTGGTCGCCTTTTTTCGCGACGCGAAGGACCGTGACCCAATCATTGTGCGCCAGGATCACCCCGGCGACGGCCAATGGCATACCCTCGAGATTGACACCCGCGTGCCGACCGACACGCTCATCCGCTATTTCAAGTTCACTTTGAATCTGCGGGCCCAGGCCAGCCAACCGGCTTTCGTCGATAGCGTCTGCGCTCGCCTCAGCAAGTAGATATCCAGTGTCGCCCGCTCACGAGGCGAGGCGTCATGATGGGTTGTTGGAACGATGGTCGGTAACAGCGCAAACGTACCGTGGATTGTGGTCGTAACCAGTGATCCCCTTGTGCCGGTGACGGGAGGCGGCGCGCGCCGGATGCTGCGCATGATCGCTCACCTGCGCTCGCAGGGCTATCGGGTCGGGCTGATTGCCATCGAGCACCCTCGATCGGCGCGGCGGGAACTCAAAGCGCAAGTGGACCGGCTGTGGATAGTCAAATCGCAGCCTGATCTGCCGGTGCGGGAGCGGCTCCGCCTGGCAATCAGGGGGGCGTTCCGTCGGCTATTGCCTCAGCCCCTCTATCTGCTCGGCAAGCGCGTTTTATATCAGTTTATCGAACCTCCCCGGCCGGCCCCCCCCGCGCCGCGTCCCACCTCCTTCATTCTGCGAAAAATCAACCCGCGCATGCGTGCGATCACCGCGAGGGTCGTCAAGGAATTCTGGCCCCGGGCCGTGATTGCACAGTATGTCTGGAGCGCCCACGCGCTTGACGTCGTTCCGGATCAGATCCTTACGGTGATCGACACCATTGATGTTCAACATCGGCGTCGCGAGCACGCCCTGGCCGCCGGCAGCGACCTGCCGCATCACCGGTGCTCGCGCGAAGAAGAAACCCGTGAGCTGCAACGCGCCGATGTCCTGATCGCCATACAGCGCCATGAGACCCATGACCTGGCCGGGATGTGCCCCCAGGCGCGCGTGATCTGTGTCGGCCACGCAGTGGATCGTCTCGAGCGCCTCCCCTCGCCGGAGGATGGCGCGCGACGGATTCTGTTCGTCGGAGCGCGCTACGATCCGAACATTCAGGGGATGCGCCTCTTTATGGACGAAGCCTGGCCGCGCATCCGCGCCGCCGTGCCCGATGCGGAACTTGTGATCTGCGGACGCGTGTGCGACGATCTGCATCAGCTCCCTCCGGGCGTCCGGCTTGAAGGGCTCGTTCCCGATCTGACCGCGCGGTATGCTCAGGCCGCGGTCGTCATCAATCCCGTGCCCTATGGAACCGGGCTGAAGATCAAGACCGTGGAAGCCTTGAGCCACGGCAAATGCTTTGTCGGCACCCAGGCGGCCGTCATCGGGCTGGAGGACTTGGAGCCCCGCCCCTACATCGTCACGGCCGACATGGAGGAGATGGGCGACGTTGTCGCGCGGCTGTTGCTCAACCCGGCCGAGCGGCGCGCCATGGAGGAGCGGGCATGGCAGGCGGCCCGCGACCGGCTTGCGCCGCAACAGGTCTACCGCCCGCTGATGGAAATCCTCGAGCAGGCGAAGACGATCCCGCGGGTCCGCCGCCGGGGCGAGCACGGGGTTCCGGGGGATGGCAACGCGGGATTGCCCGATCAGATTCGCAACGGCTCGTTCGAGCAATGGGCGCCCGACGGCCCGGTTGCCTGGACTGTGACGCCGGAGGGACATCAGGCGCTGCGGGGGCGGACGCCCGACGGCGCCGCCGCCGTCGAGCTGCCCCCCGCGCCCGACCGGCAGGCAACCCTGTTCCAACTCGTGCGAACCAACGGCGTCGCCGCCGGCGCCGCGTTCGAGATTGAAATGGAGGCGCTGGCGAGCGAGCCGGGCAAGTTCGGGTTGGTGGTCACGCTCTTCCCCCGGAGCGGCGGGACGCCGGTCATCCACGCATCGAATCACGCCGGAGGTGGGCAATGGCAACGACTGGCACTGAGCATCCGGCTGGACAACCCATCCGCCGTCCAACAGATCAAGGTGGTGGCCAACCTGCGGGCCGGCGCCACCCGGCCGGTCTGGATCCGGCACTGCGCCAGCCGCTGGGAAGCGGCGACATGAACGACACGGCAGGGGAGACACTGGATCTCTCATTCGTGATCCCCCTGAAAAACGAGGCCGAGTCTCTCAACGAGCTCTACCAGCGTCTCGTCGACGTAATTGAGCGACTCGCTGTCCGCTTTGAGCTCATCTTCGTCGATGACGGCAGCACCGACGACAGCCTGGCGTTGCTTCAGGCGCTTCGCGGCGAGGACGCGCGCGTCAAGATCATCCAGTTCCAGGGAAACTTCGGCAAGGCGGCCGCGCTGGCCGCCGGTTTCGAACACGCGGCGGGCAGAATCGTCTTCACGATGGATGCCGATTTGCAGGACGATCCGGCCGAAATCCCCGCGTTCCTGAAAAAACTGGACGAAGGCTATGACCTGGTTTCCGGCTGGAAGCGAATTCGCCAGGATCCGCTCAGCAAGACGCTCCCCTCGCGACTGTTCAACGCCGTGACGGCGCGCCTGACGGGCGTGCGGCTGCATGACTTTAACTGCGGGTTCAAGGCCTATCGGCGCGAGGTGCTCGCCAACACGCCGATTTACGGCGAACTACACCGCTATGTCCCGGTGCTGGCGGCGGCGAAGGGATTCAAGGTGGGAGAAGTCGTGGTACGACACCATCCACGACTCCATGGCCGATCCAAATACGGCATCGAACGCCTCACGCGCGGGCTGTTCGATCTGTTGACCGTGCTCTTTCTTACCCGCTACTTGAAACGGCCGCTGCATTTTTTCGGCGGGATCGGGCTGGCGGTAGGCGGAATTGGCTTCCTTTGTCTGCTCTATCTGACCATCATCTGGATGTTCGGCGCCCCGATCGGCCACCGACCATTGCTCTTGTTCGGCGTCCTGCTGGTTGTCTTCGGGATGCAGCTTGTCTCGGTCGGCCTGGTAACGGAAATGCTGGCGCGCCTGACGAGCCATGCGGACAAGGGGTATGTCATCCGGCGATACTATTTCTAATGGAAAACCACCGAGAACGCCTTCGCCGACTGCTTTCCAGAGAGACCGCCAATCCTGCGTTGCTTCGCTTTAAGGCCCCCATGCAAAAGTCCCCTCCGATCCGCTCTCCACAGCACGTCGATTGGTTGCTTCTGGCCTGCGTTGGCTTCCTGGCAGTTTACTTCTACCAGAGTGTCGTTCAGGCCGACCTGCGGATTGCCAAGGATGTTGCCAGCCATTTCTTCAAGCTGGTGAATGACGGGGGATCTTTTCTCGTCTCACATTCACGTTGGTCGGGCGTGCTATATCGGATTCCGACGCTGCTTGCGGCCAAAGCAGGGGCCGATCTGAAAACCCTGTTGGTCGTCTTTTCCTTGACCCCAACGATTGTGTATATTTGCGCCTTTTTTACGCTTTACCTCTCCCTTCGCCGGCCGGATCTGGCTGTCGCCTTTCTCATTGCCAATTTCGCTCACAACGGACACCGCTTCTTCTTTCCCTTGGGTGGCACGCAACTGGCCATGCCCTTTCTCATCCTTTTTTTCCTACTCCTGCAACAGCAAAGCCCCTCGGCGTGGCCACTGCTTCGGTCTCTGCCGCCGGCTTTGGGGCGTTTCGTTCAATTGACGGTGTTGTTTGCTCTCGCGGTTTTTTGCATATTCTTCCACCCCATTAATCTGCTGCTTGTTCTATACCTTATCCTGCTTCAAGTGCTGCTGAGGGGCTTTGCCTTTCAGTGGCGAAGCGTCCTCGCCTTGGCCCGAACTCGCACGGGACTTGCTCTATTCGGACTCATTGTCGCGGCGCTGATAGCACTGATATTCCATATCCTGTCGAATCCCGTCGGATTCTTCGGGACATACGAAATTCGCAAGACCAGAGCCATTCTCGATTATTATTCCCGATTCGCCAACCTCGGCCAGGCCGACAGGAGTCTTGTCGCCGCGCTGGCCGATCACTTCATGGAGTATGCCGGTATTATCCTCCGCCACTATCCCTGGATCCCGATTGGACTGCTGCTGCTTGTTTTCTGCTATTTCCGTCGGCCTGTTATTATCCTTTATGTAGCTTCCATAGTTATCTTGTACCTGGTGCTTGCCGATGGATCGTACAAAATCCAGGGGCGTTTTTCCGACAGTGCCCACCTGTTCAGTCGGGGCTATGCCGAGCATGCCGTGCGCCCCGTCTTCCTCATGCTCGGCTTGCCGATCTGCCTTCGCCGTCTTCAAGCGCGTCCCGCACGGATCGTGCTGGGGGGACTCCTGCTCTTGCTTTTCCTCACCTTTTTCATTGAGACGGCCGGCGCCGCGAAGGAATATGCGAATCGGAAAGACGACATCCAGCATCTCGTGCGCGCACCCGATCTACGGGAACGTTCCGCGGCTCTGGTTGGCTTTCAGAATCTGAAGAATTTCCTGAGCAACGATACCGACTGGTTCCTCTATGAAACGCTGATCTACAGCTCCCTGCTGCCGGACGGCTCTCCCCGGATGATTCTGATATCCGACACGGTGCCGAGCGCCGCGCAACTACGCTCGTATCTGCCACACGGGATCAATACCCGCATTTTCCCGATCAAGCTTGCGCCCACGGGCAAGATCGATGTCGTCAATATGCGCTCGGATCTGTCGCTCGAAGATCTTGCACACATTGATCCAGCGGCAATTCATGTCGAGTGGGAAGTCCCCGTGAAGGGCGTGATAAGCAAGCAGATTCGCGTGATTGCCAACATCCAGAATCGTAATTCCATTCCGCTGAAATCAGGCCTCGGCGGCGATGCGTCGATCTATCTTTTTCCGGTCTGGGAACGCTCTGGCGCCGTCTACCTCCGCAACCGACCTCTGCCGCTTCATCTCGATATCCACACGCAATACAACCAGATCATCAATGTCGACGTGCCCGATGATCCCGGCAATTATCTGCTCAAACTCTATCTGATGGCGCGCGTCGAGCCGCGCGCGGACGAGACGAACTATACCTGCAGGAATTTTGCGCGCGGCGCCTTCGCGGTCGAAGTTCGGAATGGAAATGAGGATTAGGCGATGCCTCTGAAAATTGGCTTGATCGGCGCGACGCTGTGGGGCAATCGCGGGGCGGAGGCGATGCTGGTGACGACGATCGGCCGGCTGCGGCGAACGTTCCCCGACGCCCGCTTCGTCATCTTCTCCTATTCCCCATCGAAGGACCGCGAGATCCTGGCGGATCCCACGATCGCCGTCGCCGCGGCCTCGCCCAAAGCCCTCGTCCTCGCGCACTTTCCCTGGGCGGTCATCGATCGACTGTTGCGCTCGATCGGGCTGAGACCGCCGCGCGGGCTCCTTCCGCGCAGCGCCCGCGAGCTTCGCGAGCTGGATGTGCTGCTCGATCTGTTCGGTGTCTCCTACGCCGATGGCCGCGAACGGTTTCTCCCCTTCAATGTGCTCTCCAACTGGCCGGCGATGCTTTTTGGCGTGCCCGTCGTCAAGCTGGCGCAGAGTGCCGGCCCGTTCCACAACCCACTCAATCGCTGGATCGGCCGCTGGATGCTCGGCAAATGCGAGAAGATCCACGCGCGCGGTGAAGCGACTCGCCGCTATCTGGACGAACTGGGCATTGCCAGCGATCCCTCGCCCGATGTTGCCTTTCTCTACGAACCGGATTACTCGCTGACCGAAGAGAACCCCGACGTGATCGCGAACGTGCGAGCGCAACTTGCCGCATGGAAAACGTCAGGGCATCCGATCGTCGGCTTTTCAGTCAGCAAGGTCGTCAAGAATATGTGTGATGCCCATGGGATGAATTATTGTGCTATCCTGTCAGCGGCCGCGGTCGATCTGATTGATCACGGCCGGCGTGTGGTCTTCCTGCCGAATGCGACGCGCGGATCCGAGCCCGCGAGGACGCTGAATGATCTGCCGATCATCGAGCAGGTCCTCGAGACCTTGCGGACCCGGGGCGCTCCATACGCGGAAGCGGCCACGGGCATCCGGGTCGATGTCAATACGCGGGGGTTGCGCCAGGTGATTTCGGAATGCGACGTCCTGGTGGCCTCGCGATTCCACGGCATGATTGCGGCCCTGTGCGAGGAGGTTCCGTTGCTGGTGGTCGGTTGGGGGCATAAATACGAAGACACCCTCCGCGAATTTGGCCTTGCGGAGTTGTCGATCGACTTTTCCTCCCTCAAACCAGGCGACCTCGCCGCAGGCGTCGGATCGCTGCTGGAGCGCAGGGAGCAGTATCGACTCCAGATCCGACGGCATCTGCCCGAGGTTAAACGCGCCGCGGACCAGGCCTTCAACTGGCTCGAGGGCTTCTTGAAAGCGCGAGCGAGATGAAGTCCAAAGCCGCGGCCTGCCTTCCCTTCGTCTGGCGCTGGACCAAGATCGCCTGGTTGCTGGCTTGCCTCGTCCTGCTGGTCGCCTACGGTCGCCGTCAATGGGATGAAATCGCGCCGCTTGCCGCCGACATCCATTGGTTTTACCTGTTGCCGGCGCTGGCCCTGATCGTCGCCGGCCGTATCGCGCTGTCGACCGCGGCCCGCGAAATCTGTCTGTGGTCCGGCACCAGCTTCCGTCATTCCCAGATGCTGAAAATCTACGCCGTGACCCAACTGGCGAAGTATGTGCCGGGCGGGGTCTGGCATTTTGTCGCGCGCGGCATCGCCTACTCCGAAGCCAAGATGAAGACGCGGCGGATTGCCCAGAACATCGTTGTGGAAAACCTGATTCTGCTCGGCGGCGCCGTCTGCGTCGGTCTTGTCGGCATGTTGCCGACTTCTCCAGGGCTGGCATTCGTCGCGCCGCCCATCCGCTTCCTGACGATCGGCGCGGCGCTGCTGATCTATCCGGTCGCCGTTTACGGCGCGGCGGCCATCATCCGGCGCGATGTCCCGGCCCGTTCGCGTTTGGCGGTTGTCCTGTTCCAGCTCGGGGCCTGGCTCCCGATCGGCGCCGCGTTTCATTTCATGATCGTGGCGCTCGGGATCTCGCATGTGCCGCCAGCGTATGCGGCGGGAACGTTCACGCTCTGCTGGGCGATCGCCTTTGTCGCCGTTTTCGTGCCGGGCGGCATCGGACTGCGCGAGGCGCTGCTGGTCTACATGCTCGGTCCGTTCATGCCGGCCAGCGCCGCGTTCACCGTGGCGGTCCTTAGCCGCATCGTCTGGACCGTGGCCGAGGCCGCCCTGTTGCTGGTTGCGCTGGCCTGGACGGCGGCTGAACGCCGTGTGTCGCACCTCCCCCTTGCACCCGTTCCCTGTCTGACCACAATCGAAGAGAGCAACCCGCCCAACAACGGAGGATGAACGACTCAATCCGATGCCTGCCCGCAACCTTCAGCCCGTGATCAACCATTCGATGTGCATCGGCTGTGGCGCGTGCGCCGCGGCCGACCCCTCGGTTCCCGCCGTTCAGGTCGATTTTGAGTTTCTGCAGCGGCGACTTTTCCCGGGCCAGCCGCCCGGACCGCTGGGCGTCCTGGAAAAGGCCTTCCTCGCCCAGAGCAGGGACTACCAGCGTAATCTCAACTCGAGCTCCGGCGGCTTGATCAAGGAATTGCTGCACCTGCTCATCCGGCGCGACGACATCGACGGCGTCGTCTGCCTGCAACACGTCGACCGTCTGGTTTATGAGCCGCGGCTGCTCACCGACCCCGACCAGATCGACCGCCTTGGCGGCTCCATTTATCACAATATCTCGTTCGCCAACGCGCTGCGGCTCTTACGGGAAAACACGGGCCGCTATGTTCTGGTGGCGATCCCATGTCAGCTCGAGGGGATTTACAGTTACATCTTCAAGCAAGCGCCTGAACTGCGCGAGCGGATTGCCTTTACGATCGGCCTGTTGTGCGGCTGGACCTTCTCGCACCATGCCCTGCGCGCGATCTGTGATTTCAAGGGCATTCCCTTCGATTCCATCGAAATGGTCACCTACCGCGGCGGAGGACCCGTCGGCCCGTTGCGCATTCAGGCCGGCGGCAGGCTTCACAAGATCCACCGGCGCATCGATCTGGATTATCAGGTGGCGTTCGATCGCTCGTTCAATCTCCCGCGCTGCCATCTATGCATCAACCATGGCAATTTCCTGGCCGATATCGTCGTGGGCGATGCCTGGTTGCCCTCCACGGTTCGGACCCGCACCGGCATCAGCCTGCTCCTCTGTCGCGCGCGTGAATCGGTCGCACGGGTCGAGGAACTTGCCGCGGCCGGTCGCATTGTGCATGTCGAGGCGACTGCGGACGACGTTCTAGAGTCACAAACCCGGCGCAGTGCCTACGGAGATTTTGCCTATGCCCTTGCCGATTGCCTCAAATCACAAGGTCAATTCGTTCCCGACATGACGGGACCCAACCGCGTCGCCGCCCACCTTGCCGACCCGGACGACGCCGCCAGCTACCATCGCGCCTATCTGAAGCATCGGCGGCTCCAGTTCGAGCGGAAATATCGGGCGTTGCGCTTGCGGAAATTGACCGTGGGGTTGCCGCAGATCAGCCGGCGTTACTTTCGCTGGTTCTTTATTCGCCTGCTCAAAATCGACCGCGTCTTCCGGCGCGAACGGAAACCCGTCCCCAAGCACATGGAGATCTTCCGCTAAACGACTCCCGACATCGGTTGAGCGCGAGAACTGTGCCCGGCTACCGGACGGCCAGGACGGCATTGTCAAATATGGCGCGGGCGCCGGGGCGGACAATCAGCTTGAAGGCAACGCCGCCGCCGGGAACATCCTCCGGGATCTGCTGGCTGACCTCCAGGCGCGACCAGTTGCCGTCGCCCGGATGCATCAGGCTGTTGACCGGAACCCAGCGATTGGCGTCGCGATACTCCAGCACGAGAAACACCGCATCCGGCGTCGTGCATTTCGCATCCACGGAGGCCGTCACCTGCCTTCCCGCCAGTTCCACGTCCGCATCGAGTTTCTGCCGCAGACTCCCCGCCGCGTCCAGCGGAGCGCGCAGTTCCACCGCCGAAGCCCCGTGCGTGGTATCGGTCGTCAGCGACAATTCGCCCGCGAGCACTTGCCACTCGACCAGCGTCGTATCCCAGATTTCGAACGAGGGATCGTCCAAGGGATCCACCGGCAGCGGCGCGAGCGTCCCCCCCCCGTAATCGCGATCGTCCGCATCGGGGGTGCCGTCCTCGGAAACGGACTCGCCCTCCGGCGGTTCGCTCTCAATGGCCGGTGGTTCGATCTCAGGAAGGACCGGGCTGGACATGATCAGGATATCTTCCCGCGCGGACGGCTCTTCCTTTTTCCTCTCTTCGGATTTGCATGCACATAAGGTCAACAGCACCGCCAGCGCCAAGCTATTCACGGAGCGGCGGTGTGGCTGAATCGGAATGAAAAACAAACCAGGGTTCATGAGGTGTCTTCTCCACCGGATGAATCTGTCAGATGCGACGGCACCTATTCTGCCCCTTCAAATCCAAAACATCAATCTCTTGGCACGCGCCCCGTTCGCGGTACGGCACTGCCACCCCCACCTCGCCTTGGAAGACGAGGGTGGCGTTAGCCGGACAAGGGTCGTATTCTGTGGCCGACGGCGGCCTTTCAGGCCCGGCCCGACGATTCCGCGCAATACGCAGCAGGCAACCTGGTGATCCGCGGCATCAAGGACCGGCGCGACAAGCGCCTGCGCGAGCGGCTCCGCGACGAGCAGGGCCTGCTGGCGGGCGCGCTGCGCGACCCGACCATCCGCGAACAGGTCATCGACCTGTGCCTCGCCGACCCCGACCTGCTGCGCGACATTCTGCACTCAGAACCGGCCATCGATCAAATCCTTCGCGACCGGGTCCTGCTCGACCGCATCCTCCCCACCGAGGAGGCGTTCCACCGGCTGATCGAGAACGACGCCCAACTCAGCCTGATCCTGCACCACCCGCGCAGCGCCGAAAAGCTGCTCGCCGACCCCCTGCTGCTGCACCGCCTGCTCGGCGACGACCGCACGCTGGCCGCCCTCCTCGAACACGAGGACCTGCTGCGCCGGCTGCTCGCCGATGACCGCCTCGCCGCGCTCATCGCCGACGATACCCGGCTGCTTCACCTGCTCCTCCGCGACCGCCGCGCGCTCCCGCTGCTGCTCGAAAACGAGGAACTCCTCAGCCGCATCATCACTTCGCCCCAGGGCCAGGCGCGGATCTTCGCCCACGAGGCGCTCCTGCACCTCATCCTCACCGATGAGAAATCGCTGCGCGCGCTCGTCGGCCAACCGGAATTGCTCGACCGCCTGCTCGCGCGGGAAGAGACGTTCGACCGCCTGCTCGGCCAGTCCGATTGGATCGACCGGTTCCTCGAGCACCCCGCCGTTCTGGATCGCCTGCTTCAATTGCCCGGCGCACTGGACCGCCTGCTGACGCACGACGCCGTTCTATCCCGCTTTGCCCAGCATCCCGACCTGCTCGATCGCCTCATCGCGCACGACGACTTCATTGCCTGCCTGGCCGAGCAGCCCGGCCGCCTCGAACGTCTCCTCCGGCACGGCCCGCTCCTGAACGTCATCCTTGCCCATGACGCGATCCTCGACCGGCTCCTCTCCGACCCGCGGCTGCTGGCCCGCGCGCTGGCCACGCCCGCGTTCGTCGAGCGGCTGGTCTCCTCCGATCCGGCGCTTGATTTCATTTTCCGTCCGGGCGGCCTGTTCGAATTGATGCTTCAGCGCGGGCAGGGCGTGAATCGCCTCGGCGATCGGGCTGAGCTGCTCGATGCCCTGCTCGACTCCCCTCCCCTGCTGGCGCGTTTGCACGCGCGCGACGACCTTCTCAGCCGTCTCTCGCGCGACGAGCGCCTGCAGCGGGCCATCCTGCGCGATGAACAGGCGTTCGTCACGTTGCTGCGGCGCCCCGCCGCCCGCGAGCCATTGTCGCGCGCCTCGCGCGATCTCTTCCCGCTGCTGCTCGAATCGGAGCCGGCGTTCGCCCTGCTCCAGGCCGATGCGGAACTGCGGCGCCGGCTGCTGCGCGACGAGGATGCGCTCGCGCGGGTGCTCGCGTCACCCGCGCTGCTCGAGGCTGTTCTGGATTCGCCGGCGGCGTTCCCGCGCCTCGCCGTGAAACCCGCGCTGCTCGACCGGTTGTTCGGGCACGAGGCGGGCTGGTCGGCCCTGCTGCGCCGGCCCGAACTGATCGACCGGCTGCTTGCCACCGAGACCGCCTTCCAGGCGCTCGCCGGCAAAACGGGCCTCCTCCGGCGACTGCTCGCGCATCCCGCCGCCCGCCGGCTGATCCTGGATGACGACGCCCTCGTGGCCGAACTGCTGCTTCACCCGCCGGTCGTCGAGCGGCTGGCCGGAGACGAAACGTTCCTTCAATCGCTCCTCCGCCCTGAACGGCCGTTCCTCGGCGCGCTGCTGCGCCGGTCCGAGGCGCTCGCGCACCTTCGCTCGGATCCTCAATGGCTGGACATCGCGCTGAGCGAACCCGCCCTCCTCCGGCGGCTCGCCGCACGCGACGACCTGCTTCAGGCCATGCTGGACGATCCCACCGCCCGCGACCGGATCTTCCAGCGCCACGAGTGGCTGCGCGGCCTGCTGCGCGATCCCCGCATGCTCCCGCTCATCCTCGCCGATGGCGCGCTGCTCGACCGGATCGTCGCCGCGCCGCGTGCCCACGAGCGGGTCCTCGCCAATTTCGAGATTCTGGACCGGTTGCTCGCCGAGGACCTCGCGCTCGACCGCCTCGTCAAGCATTCGTTCATGCTCGATCGGCTGTTGGCGCGGCCCGCTGTCCTGCGCCGCGCTCTGGAGCTCAAGCCGTTCCTTCACAGCGTCATCGCATCGGCCGAAACGGTCGACGCCATCGCCGACCTGCCCGCCGCGCTGGACAACCTCCTCGATGATCCGCGCGTTCACGAGTTCCTGCTCTCGCATCCCGCGCGCCTCGAGCGCCTATTGCGCGACCCCCGGACCCAGGAGCGAATCGTTCACCTGCCCGACGTGCTCGAAGCCTTGCTCGCGCATGAACGTACCGTTTCACGTCTGCTCGCCCACGGCGAGCTGCTGGACCGGCTCGCCGGCGACGACGGTCTGCTGCAGCGCGTCCTCCAGCGCGACGCCGCCCTCGACCGGCTGCTCGGCGAGGAGCGGCTGATCGCCCGCCTCCTCGCCCATCCCGTCGCGCTCGGCGCCATCCTCGCCCACCCCGCCACGCTCGAGAGCATCCGCGAAAACCCGATCCTGCTCGGTCGCCTGCTGCGCCATGACGATGTCCTGCAATTCATCACCGGCGACCCGCGCCTCGTGGGCCGGCTGCTTCAAAGCGAGTTCGTCGTCGCGCGTCTGCTTTCCGCGCGCGACACGCTGCCCGTGCTGGCCAGCGCCCTGCAAGCCCACGGCGGCAGCCCCCTGCTGGCGGATCTGGCGGCCGACGACGAAATCCTGGCCCGCCGCCTGCTCGGCGACCCGCGCTTCCTCGAGCGCATCCTGCGCGACGACCGGCTCTGCACGCTGATCATCATGGAACGCCTCGTGCTCGACGACCGGCTGCTCGACCGCCTGCCGATCGATGAACGGCTGCTTCAGAAGCTCCTCGCTCGCGATTCGGTCGTCGAGCGCATCCTGGCCGACCGCCGCGTTCAGGAACGCATGGCCGACGATCCACGCCTGCTGTCGCACCGGCCCGGCGCCGACGCGCCGCAGCCGCGCGCGGACCAACTCCGCCTCCTCGCCGATCCTTCCAGCCCGATCGCCGTCCAGCTTGAGTTTGATCGCCTCTCGGAATTGCTCCGGCCCCATGCCCGCGCCGACCGCGTCACCGACGAGCGCCTGGCCGAGGCGCGTTCCCGTCTGCGCCCGGGCGACGACCCCGCCCGCGCCCTCCTGGAGGTCATCCGCGCCGACGGCGTATTGCGGCTTCGCCAGGGCGACCTGGCCATTCCCGATGACGAGGATCCATGGCCGCCGCTGGTCGCCACGCTGATCGCCCGCGCCTGGGATTTCGACGCCGACACCGACGCCCCCGTGGTGCTCGACGTGGGGGCGGGCCATGGCCTGGCAATCTATCATGACAAATCGCGGTTCCCCAACGCGCGCATCATCGCGTTCGAACCGGACCCCCGGCGCCACGCCCTCGCGGTTGAGAACGCCCGCCGCCTGCAGTGGCGCGACGTCGAGATTCATCCGTTTCTGCCGACCGGCGGCCGGACCGGCGCCCGCAAGCGCGACCGAGCGCCCGATCATCGCCGGCTCTCGCATTACTTGCGCGGACCGGTCCACCTGCTCCGGCTGCGTGTTCCGGCGGGCGAGGCCGATCTGCTGCGCGACGCCCGCCGCCGGCTGGGCCTGGTGCGGGCGGTGATCGTGGAATTGCGCCTGGCGCCGGGCGAGTCGGGCAACCGCCTGCGCAAAGTCCTCAACGTGCTCTCCAAGGCCGGGTTTGAGGTGCGCGTCGGTCAGCCTGTTGCGGCTCAACGGCTTGACCCCGCCGCCGCGCTCCATGTCGCCGGCGGCGACGTCACGCGAGTTTACGCGCGCAATCGGCGTCCCGTCGCCGGCCTCTCCGCCGCCGATTGAGCCTTCGCAAGTTCCCGTAGCGCCTCAGCCGCCCGCGGCGGCTTCCAACCGACGGATGAACTCCGCCTCGTCGATGATCTCAATCCCCAACTGGCGTGCTTTTTCCAGCTTGGAACCCGCGCCGGGCCCCGCGATCACCAGATCGGTCTTTTTGCTGACGCTCCCCGCCGCCTTGCCGCCCAGCGCCGCGATCCGCTCCTCCCCTTCCTCGCGGCTCATCGTCTCCAGCTTGCCCGTCAGCACGCAGGTCTTGCCCGCGAACGGCGATCCGGCGAGCGCCTCGGCCGAGGGGGGCGCCTCCTCGGGCAGACGCTCCAGATTGACGCCGTGCATGCGAAGCCGCTCGATCAGCCGCCGATTCTTCTCCTCGGCGAAGAACTCCCGCACGCTCCGCGCCACCACTTCCCCCACCCCGTCAATCGCCGTCAGTTCCTCCTCGCCGGCGGCGATCAGCGCGTCGATCGACGCATAGCGGCGGACCAGCAGCCGCGCCCCCGCCGAACCGACAAACCGGATGCCGAGCGCATAAATCAGGTTCGCCAGCGGCCGGCGCCGGCTTTCATCGATGCCGCGCAGCAGGTTGTCGGCCGATTTCTCCGCCATCCGCTCCAGCCCCGCGAGCTGCTCCCGCGTCAGTTCGTACAACCCCGCGATATCCTCGACATGGCCGCCGTCCACGAGCTGGTCGACGATTTTGTCGCCCAGTCCGTCGATATCCATCGCGTTGCGCGAGGCGTAGTGCAGGATGCGCCCCTTGACCTGCGCCGGACAGGAGGCGTTGATGCAGCGATGCACCGCCTCACCCTCCGGACGATGCAGGCCGCCGCCGCACACCGGGCACTCCGTCGGGTAGACGAAGGGCGCCTCCTGGCCGGTGCGCAGCGATTCGATCACGCGCACGACCTTCGGAATGACGTCGCCCCCCTTCTCGATGATCACCGTATCGCCGACGCGGATGTCCTTGCGCTCGATCTCGTCGGCATTGTGCAGCGTCGCCCGGCTGATCGTCGAACCGGCGACAAACACCGGCTCCAGGTGCGCCACCGGCGTGACCGCCCCCGTCCGGCCCACCTGCAGCTCGATCCCATGGAGCCGCGTCTGAGCCTGCTCGGCGGAAAACTTGTAGGCGATCATCCAGCGCGGGCTTTTGGACCGCGCCCCCAACTCCTCGCGCAAGGCCAGCTCGTCCACCTTGATCACCAGCCCGTCCGTATCGTAATCGAGCTCCTTGCGCGCCGTCTCCCAGCTTTCGATCGCGGCCAACACCTCGTCCAGGTTCTCGCAGCGCCGCCGTTCGGGGTTGGTCGGCAGCCCCAGCCGGTCCAGCAACTCGAGCACTTCCCAGTGCCGCGCGGGCAGCGGCGCGTCGTGCGCCCCCACCGCATACAGAAAGATGTCCAGCGGCCGCTCGGCCACCAGCCGCGCATCGAGCAGCTTGAGCGTCCCGGCCGTCGTGTTGCGCGGGTTGGCGAACGGCTCCAGGCCCAGTTCGATCCGCTGCTGATTCAGTTTCTGGAATTCGCCGTGGCGCATGAAGACTTCCCCGCGCACCTCGAATCGCCCCCGCGGCGCCAGCCCGGCCCCTTCCGGAAGTCGCGCCGGGATCTTGTGAATCGTCCGGATATTGGCCGTAATCAGGTCGCCGCGCACGCCGTCGCCGCGCGTCGCCGCATATTCCAGCCGCCCGTCCTGGTACATGATCGTCACGGCGACGCCGTCGATCTTCAGCTCCACGACGTAGGGGATCGCCTCCTTCTCGCCGCGGCCCAGCAGCCGCCGGATCCGCTCATCGAACTCGCGCACCTCGCCCGGCGTGTAGGTGTTGCTGATCGAGAGCATCGGCACCGGATGGACGACCGTCTCGAACCCCTCGGCGCGGTCGCTGCCGACCGTCTCCGTCGGTGATGCCTCGCTGCTGAACTGCGGGAAGCGTTTCTCCAGCTCGCGCAGCTCGTCCACCAGCGCGTCGTATTCGCGGTCGGTGATCTCCGGCGCGGCGTGCCGGTAATACAGCTCATCGTGATGCCGGATCTGCTCGCGCAACGATTCGATCCGGATGGCGGCCTCTTCCACGGATAATCGGGAGTTGCTCATACGCACTGTCCCTCGCTCATAATCCGTCCCTCGTCTCTCGTCCTCGGCCCTAGAAATCTTGCTGTTTCTCCCCTCTCTGAAATCCGCCGATTCATGACTAACTCGCGATCAGCCCCCCAGTTGTCTCTCCTGAAAATTGACGGTTTCAACCACGCTTCCGCGCGGCTAGAGTATAGCGGGACCCGTTCCGGACCGGAAATGAAAGAGAGAACCGATGCCCGCCACCATGTCGACCGTCCAGATCCAGATCGCGCGTTCGCCCGCGGCGGCCGATCTGCCGCTGCCGCAATACGCAACCGAGGGCGCGGCGGGGCTCGACCTGCGCGCCGCCGTCCCCGCCGACCAGCCGTTTGCGCTCGCCGCCGGCGCCTGGGGCATCGTCCCCACCGGCCTGCGCGTGGCGATTCCTCCCGGATACGAAGGGCAGGTTCGCCCCCGCTCGGGCCTGGCCCTGCGCGACGGCATCGGCATCCTCAACGGACCGGGCACGATTGATTCGGATTACCGCGGCGAGATCGGCATCATCCTGTTCAATTTTTCGGACCGCGACTTCCTGATCCGGCGCGGCGACCGCATCGCGCAGCTTGTGATCCAGCGCGTCGAACGCTGCGAATGGAAGGAAGTCGAAACACTCCCTGACACGACGCGCGGCCCCGGCGGTTTCGGTCACACCGGTC
>MVZB01000042.1 GCA_002068205.1 candidate division BRC1 bacterium ADurb.BinA292 | reverse complement strand
TTTTCCCATGAGTCAACACGGAAGCGGCTGGCCTTGAGGTATCCTGGACCGCCGCAAAGGAGCTCGAAGAAGAGGCGCAAGATGGAACCCGCGGCAGGAATCTTGAACTTTGAACCTTGAACCTTGGACGTTGAATCTATGCTAGACTGATCCTAACCGCTCGGGAGGAGCGAAGCTTTTTGTTCCTGCATCTGGACTGCCGACACTACCGGGGCGACCGGCCCTGCCTCCACCACCGCCCGTGCGAGGGCTGCCCGCATTACGCGCCGATGGGCCCGCGCGTGCTGATCATCAAGCTGGGGGCGCTGGGCGATGTCGTGCGGACCGGCTGCCTGCTGCCGGCGCTGGCCGGCTGGCCCGAACCGCCCCACGTGACCTGGGTCACCGCGCCCGCGGCGCAGCCGCTGGTCGAGCGGCTGACGGTGGCGGGGCGGCCCGCCGTTCACCGCGTTCTGCCGTTCACGACCGAAACCCTCGCGCACCTGGAGCTGGAGCATTTCGATTGCGTGCTCTCGCTGGACAAGGAACCGGGCCCCTGCGCCCTGGCGATGCGCATCGAGGCGCGCGAACGGCTCGGCATCGGGCTCTCGCGCTACGGGACGGTCTATCCGCTCAACGAGGAGTGCGAGTACTATTTCCGGCTCGGGCTGGACAATGAGGAGAAGTTTTTCCGCAACCGGAAATCGTATCCGCGCCTGTTGTTCGAGGCGCTGGGCTGGGACTACGGGGGCGAGCGCTACGAGCTGACGCCGACCGCCGCCGACGAGGCCGAGGCCGACCGCCGCCTGCGCGCCGCCGGGCTGCCGGCGGACGCCCCGTTCCTGGCGGTCAATCCCGGCGCGGGGGGCGTCTTCGCCAACAAGGCCTGGCGCACCGAGGGCTACATGGAGCTGATCCAGCGGCTGCGGGCGGAGCGGCCCGAGCTGCATTTCGTGCTGACGGGCGGGCCGGAGGACAGCGCGCGGCTGGACGCCATCGCGGCCGCCGTCGGGCCCGATCGCATGCATGCGCCCGGCGCCGATCTGCCGCTCGGGCCGTTCGCCGCGCTCATCGGCCGGGCCGCCATCCTCGTCTCGGGCGACACGCTCGCCATGCATCTGGCGATCGCGCAGCGGCGGCGCGTTGTGGCGATCTTCGGCCCCACCTGCCCGCAGGAAATCGAGCTGTTCGGGCTCGGCGAACGGGTGGTCACGTCCGCCGACTGCGCCCCGTGCTACCTGCGCCAGTGCGACAAGACCACCACCTGCCAGGACCTCATCTCCACCGCCGAAGTGCAGGCCGCCGTCGCGCGTCAGCTCGAGGCGGCGGCGGCCGCCGCCCATGCGCCCGTTGAACAGACCGGCGCCCGCGAGATTTCCTGACCCGCCATCCCACCCTGGAGCAGCTCAACCTGATGAACCCCGGCCGTGATTCTGTTCTACGCGCAACGCCGGCCCGCCGCTGGCTTGTCGCGGGCCTGTTGATCCTGGCGTGCGCGTCGGCGCCGGCGGCCGACCCCGATGCCCCGGCGGCGAGCGGCGCCGTCCCGACCCGCGAGGAGATCCGCGAAAAGGAACTGCAGCTCCTGCGGCGGCAACTGACCGAACTGCGCCGGAAATATGAAGAGAATCTGATCTCGCGCCTGGTCTACGAAACGCAGGTTCAGGTCGCCGCGATCCGCGGCTTCCAGATCGAGGCGCCGGTCCAGTTCAAGCCGCTCACCAACCGCGTCCTCGACCAGATCCTGATGGAAACGGTCGAGCGCTCCTATCCCGGCCCGACGCTCACGCTGCACGTGTGGCTCAACGAACTGTTCGGCGCGCTGCCCGAAGGCATCGACCTGCTCAAGCTGTATCGCGACTTGATGGGTGAGCAGGCTGCCGGGCTCTACGATCCGGAAAGCAAGACGCTGTTCGTGCGCGAGGACTTCCCGATGGAGCAGGCGATGGGCCGGCTGATCCTGGCGCACGAGATCTGCCACGCGCTCCAGGATCAGCAGTTCGGCCTGGCCGAGATGGGCGTCGAGGACACCGGCAACGCCGACCGCTCGCTGGCGACGCTCGCGCTGGCCGAGGGGGACGCCACGCTGCTGATGGGCGAGCACATGGCGCGCTACGGGAACCCGCTGAGCCTCTTTTCGAACCTGCCGGACATGATGCTGATGAATCAGGAGCAGCTCAACCGGGCGCCGCGCGCGATCCAGCGCGAGCTGCTCTTCCCTTATCTGGACGGCATGCGGTTCTTTGAGGAGCTGAACGGCCGACTGCCGGCGGACTCCGAGCACGCCGGCCAGGTCGCCGACTCGCCCGCCGAATGGCGCAACTGGGTCTGGCTCGACCCGCCGGTCTCGACCGAGATGATCCTGCATCCGGAAAAGTATCTGGCGCGCGAGCTGCCGGTCGAGATCGAGCCGCTGGGCGAAGACGACGAGCACTCCGCCGAGACGACCATCGGCGAATTCGGCATGAGCCTGCTGCTGGAGGCCGCGCTCGGCCATGAACGGGCGAACGAGGCGGCCGCCGGGTGGCACGGCGACCGGATCCGCCTGAGCCAGGAGCTCGACGGGGAGGGCCAACCGGCGATCCGCCGGCTGCACTGGGTGACGCACTGGGACTCGCCGGGCGACGCCGATCAGTTCGCCCAGGCGCTGGTCGATGCCTTTAATGAACGGATCGACGGCCTGACGTGGGAGGAGGCGGGCCCCGAGCGGAAGGCCGGCGCGCCGTCGGCCGAACTGACGCTGACGCGGCCGGGCGAAACCTCGGTCGAACTGGTCGGCCTGTTCCGGCTGAATGGCGCAGGCGAGGAGGCCGCGCCGACGTCGTTCGCCGCCGCCGGCGGATCGGCTGGCGTGGAATGAACGCAATCCGTCAGATCTGACCGATCCGGATTCCGAACCGGATCGGGGATCGCATTCGCCCGCCCCGGCTGGCACAATCCGGAGATGATCCGCCGCCTGACAGAATCGGACCGGGCGTCGACGCTGGACTTGCTCGGCGCCGCGCCCGAGGCCAACGTTTTCCTCGTCGGCGACATCCACAACCACGGCTTCGACGCCCCGTTTCAGCAGGTGTGGGGCGATTTCGGTCCCGATGCGGCCTTGCGCGCCGTCCTGCTGCGTTATTATCGCAGCCTGGTCTTCTACGGCCGCGGCGGCTTTGATTTTATCGGTCTGGCGCAGCTCATCGAATCGCTCGACGCCGGCATCCTCTCCGGCGAATACGATGCGGTCGCTCCGTTCGAGCGGATCGGCGTTTACCAACCGGCGCGGCGGCTGCTCCTCTGCCGCCTGAGTGAGCCGATGGCCGGCGCGAGCCCGCGCGGCGCGCCCGAACCGCGCCGGCTGGGACCGGACGATGCCCCGCGCATTCACGAGTTGCGCGAGCGGATCGGCGAGTTCACTCAGACCGTCGGCGTCGAGGAGGTGCGCGCGGGCCTGGCGCGCGGGACCGATCGCAGCTACGGCATCGAGCTCGACGGGCGGCTCGTGTCGGTCGCCACATCGACGGCCGAGAATCCGTTCACGGCGATGATCGTCGGCGTCTGCACGCATCCGGCGTATCGCCGCCGCGGCCTGGCCAGCCGCTGCATGGACCGCCTCTGCCGCGATCTGCTGCGCGATGGTCGCACGCCCTGCCTGTTCTACGATAACCCCGAGGCGGGCGGCATCTACCGGCGGCTCGGGTTCCAGGAGGTCGGCGCCTACGGCATCCTGGAACGCGCCTGATCGGGCGCGGGCGCCGGGACGGGGCGGGGCAAAACCGGCGGGCCGCGGGCCCCACACCGGCGGCATCGCGGCGCCCCAGCGCGCGCAATCGCCCCTTTGTGATTGCCACTTCGGGCTGTTTTCCCGAAGATTTGCCGAAACCACCGCCGGCCGACGGGGAAGGCGACGCGTCCGCGCGCCGGGCCGCTCGCGCCGGCCGCACCGCAGCCCGCAGCCCCGGAGAACCGCATGAGCTCCCCCCGCCGCCCGGACGTCGCCGCCCTTCAGTCGCGCATCGAGAATCGCGAAGCCACTGTCGGGATCGTCGGCCTGGGTTACGTCGGCCTGCCGCTGGTGCTGGCGTTCTGCCGCCAGGGATTGCGGACGATCGGCTTCGACATCCTGGCCGACCGCTGCCGGCAGCTCCTCGCGGGCGAGTCCTACATCCGTCACATCGCGTCGGCGGAAATCGCCGAACAGGTCGCCACCGGCCGACTGGACGCCACCGACGATTTCGCGCGCGTGGCCGAGACCGACGCGCTGCTGATCTGCGTGCCGACGCCGCTGACGCGCCATCGCGATCCCGACCTCTCCTACATCACGGCCACCGGCCGGGCGATCGCGCCGCACCTGACGCCCGGCTGCCTCGTCTGCCTGGAATCGACCACCTACCCCGGCACGACCGACGAGGAACTGCGTCCGATACTGGAGGCGAGCGGC
The DNA here is from genome assembly GCA_002068205.1 of candidate division BRC1 bacterium ADurb.BinA292. Lineage (GTDB taxonomy): Bacteria > Sumerlaeota > Sumerlaeia > MVZB01 > MVZB01 > MVZB01. The sequence goes on along the minus strand of MVZB01000042.1, from coordinate 13,312 downwards.
GGGAAGGCGGGAATCGATTTCTTCCTCGCCTATTCACCCGAGCGCGAGGACCCCGGCACGGCGGAGCACTCCGCCGCGCGCATCCCGAAGGTCGTCGGCGCCGACGACCCGGCCAGCCTGGCCCTGGCCATGGCCCTCTACTCGCATGTCGTGCCGCGCGTCGTCCCCGTCCGCGACACGCGCACGGCCGAGGCCGTCAAGCTGACCGAGAACATCTTCCGCTCGGTCAACATCGCCCTGGTCAACGAGCTGAAAGTGATCTTCACGCGCATGGGGATCAACGTCTGGGACGTGATCGATGCCGCCAAGACCAAGCCGTTCGGCTACATGCCGTTCTATCCCGGGCCCGGTCTGGGCGGGCACTGCATCCCGATCGACCCGTTCTATCTGACCTGGAAGGCGCGCGAATACGAGGTCAACACGCGGTTCATCGAGCTGGCCGGCGAGATCAACTCGCAGATGCCGGAATACGTGGTGGAGCGGCTGGCGCACGCGCTGAACGATCAGGGCAAGCCGCTGCGCGGCTCGCGGATCCTGCTGCTGGGCGTGGCCTACAAGAACGACGTGGACGACGACCGGGAAAGCCCGAGCTACCGGCTGTTCGAGCTGCTGCTGAAGGCCAGGGCCGAAGTTGAGTATTACGACCCCTACATTCCGGTCATCCGGCCGACGCGCGAGTTTCCGCACCTGGCCGGCCGCGAAAGCATCGTCTGGTCGCCCGAGACGCTGGCCGGTTTCGATGCCGCGCTGATTGCCACCGCCCATACGCCGGTCGATTACGCCGAGCTGGTGAGGCATTGCCCGCTGGTGGTCGACACGCGCAACGCCACGCGCGACGTAACCGAGGGCCGGGAGAAGATCGTACCGGCGTGAGCCGCTCACAACCGGGCGGTCGCTGGGGCGGGTCGGCGGGCGCCGGGCCATGCGACGCGCGTAGTCCACGGCGCGCGGGACCGGGTCGGCGGGCGGCGCCGGGGGCGCTCCCGAATCCATGCCGGGAGCGAGCTAACGTAAAGTTCGCCAACAGGTTGCGCGCCAACCGGCCGCTCCGCGCGGGTTCCGGCGCCGGCGGAATGCGATTTTGACTACGCGCATCTTTTTGTGCTATGGTCGACGGTACCCGACCAGGTGCGGGCCAATGGCGACGAACGAGAAAAAGCTGACGATGGAGGACATCGCGAAGATCTGCGGTGTCGCCCGCTCGACCGTCCATGCCGTCTTCACGAACAAGCCGTGGGTGACCGAGAAGACGCGCAACAAGGTGATGGACGTCGTCCAGAAGCTGAATTATTCGCCCTGCCCGATCGCCAAGACGCTGGCCAGCGGCCTTTCCGGCCTGGTGGGGGTCGTCATCCGCGACCTGACCAACCCGTTCTATGATCAGTTCCTGGAGCGGGTCGAGGATTTGCTCAAGGATTACGTCATCGTCTACTTCAACACGCGCCACGATCCGCGGCGCGAGGCGCGGGCGGTGGAGACGCTGATGGGCTACCGCGCCGATGGGTTGATCATCGCCCCCGCCCGCCCCGAACTGGGGACGACCCACCTGACCAACTGGGTCCGTCAGGGGCGCGCCCTCGTCTCGATGGACCGCCTGACCGGCACCGACTCCAACTTCGTCGATCTGAACGACAGGCACATCGGCTATATGGCGGCCGAGCACCTGTTCAGTCACGGCCACCGGCGCGTCTGCTTCTTTGCCGGCCCGCGCCAGCGCGAGCACCACGACGATGAGCGGGTCGTCGGCTTCAAGATGTGCATGCTCGATTACGGCATCGATCCGTATGACTGCGACACGATCCGGGTCGGCCTGGGCTGGGAGAACGGCTACCGCGCGGCGAGCAAGCTGCTCGCGCACAACCGCGACGCGTTCACGGCGATCATCTGCGGCAACGATTATGTCGCCGGCGGGGTCTACAAGGCCGCTCACGGCCACGGTGTGCGGATCCCGGACGACCTGAGCGTGATCGGCTGCGACGATATCGACCTGGCCTCGGTGCTGGGGCCGTCGTTGACGACCATCAATCTGAATGTGCGCGATATCGGCGAGAAGGTGGCGTTGACGCTGCCGGAGCAGATCCGCGGCGGCGAGGACTTCAAGTGCGTGTCGATCCCGGTGTCGCCGGTGCTGGTGGAGCGCGAGTCGGTCAAGTCGCTCAGCCGGATCGCGCCGCGTCAGGCCCGCGCCCGCGGTTATTGAACCCGGCGCGAGCGGCGCGGGTTCAACGAAGTTCCCACGAAGTCATGCAAGCAGGATCCGGGTTCTTGCTCCGCGTCTCCGCGTGAGACGATTTTTTCTCGGTTGAGCGGTCCGGCCGTCGGCGCATGTGTCGGTCTCCGGCTCCGCCGCGTCCCGGCCGGTCATTCGCTGAGGATCAGCTCAATCTGCGGCTTCGCCTTGCGCACGGCCTCTTCCACCGAGACTTTGCCCAGCCACACTCCGTCCAGTTCCAGGCCGAGGACCGAGCTGTATTCGCCGAAGCGCGGGCCGAACGGCGGCGAGACCGTGTTGGGATCGGTGGCCGTCGCCAGGATCGCCTCCGCATTGGCCGGCATCCCCTCGTTCCCGGCGCGGATCATCTCCGCGGCGATCCGCTTCTGGGCCGGGATCAGGTAGACGACCTCGCGCGCGGGCTCGTCCAGCGTCAGGTATTTGATCAGTTCCCAGGCTTCCTCGGGATGCTCGGTCTCGCGATTGATCGCAAAGCTGTGCACATGGACGACGTTGCCGGTCGTGCGCCGGCGGGGGAGCTCCGCCACATCCCAACGGAACGGCGCGCCCTGAAGTTCGCGCACGCCCCAGTAACCGAAGCTGCCCATCGCGATGCGCCCCGAGGCGAACATGTCGATGCTCAGTTGCGATTGCAGCGCCTGGCGCCCCGGCGCCACGCGGTAGCGGAAGATCAGATCCTGAATGAATTGCAGCGCTTCGATGGCGCGCGGGTCGTCCATCGTGAACCGGCGGAAATCGTCGTCGAACATGTTGCTCTCGTTCTGCAGCATGAACGGCAGAAAGCCGGGGATCCAGGTCCAGACGTAACAGCCCCAGATGTCGGTGCGGCCGTCGCCGTCGGTATCCTGTGTCAGGCGCCGGGCTTTCTCCAGATAGTCGTCCCAGGTCCAGCCGGGTTCGGGATAGGACACGCCGTAGCGATCGAAGATATCCTGATTGTAGAAGAGCATCTCGACGTTGATGGCCTCGGGCAGGGCGTAGGTCGCGCCGTCCCACTGGATGCCGCTGAGCGCCGAATCAAAGAACTGCCCCATGTCGATGCCATCGCGCGCGATCAGGTCGTCCAGCGGCAGCAGCGTGCCCTTGTCCGCGAATTCGAACAGGAACCAATTGCCGGCATAGAGGACGTCGGGGGCGTCGCCGCCGGCCAGGCGCATCGAGAAGGCGACGGTGACGTCGCCGGCGACCGGCTCGATCTCGACGCGCACGTTGGGATGCAGTCGCATGAAATCCCGGGCGAAGCGGCGCTGATTCTGGACCGCTTCGGGCGTTCCCCACAGGCCCCAGCGCAGTTCGATCCGCCGGTCTTCGTCTTCGCCCCCGCAGGCCGCCACAAGCAGAACGGCGACTCCGGCGAGGAGTCGCGCGACGACCCCGGCCAAACAGCGGCCGGCGGGTCGATGAGGCGATTGTCGCCGAGGGTCCTGATGGTTCATGGCGTCGTTCATCCCCCGGGCGCTATCCCTTGATGCCCGTCATCGTGATCCCCTCGACGAAGAACCGCTGGGAGAACAGAAACGCCAGCAGAATGGGGAGCGTGACGATCACCGTCGCGGCCATCAGCAGGTGCCAGTCGGTGGCGTAGTAACCCTGAAACGTGGCCAGGCCGAGCGTAAGGGTCTGCTTCTTGATCGAATACAAATAGATCAGGGGGCCGAAGAAATCATTCCAGGCCCCCATGAAGCTGATCAGCCCGATCGTGGCGAGAGCCGGTTTGCCGAGCGGGAGAATCACCCGCCAGTAGATGCCGAAGGCGCTGCAGCCGTCCATCACCGCCGCTTCGTCGAGGTCGCGGGGAATGCGCATGAAGAACTGGCGGAGCAGGAAGACCGGAAACGCGCCGCCGAAGAACGCCGGGACCACGAGCGGCAGGAAGGTATTGGTCCATTCGAGCCGGCGCATGATCGCGAAAATCGGCACAAGCGTGACCGGCGCCGGAATGATCATCGTGGCCAGCAGAATATAGAAGACCAGGTCGCGGCCGCGGAAGCGCAGCCGGCTGAGGGCGAAGGCGGTCAGTGAACACGAGAGGAGGACGCCGAACGTGACGAGCCCGGCGATCGTCGCCGTGTTGAGCAGAAACCGGAAGAACGGGAGCCGGTCGAAGACTTCGGCGTAATTCTCGAACCGGAAGTCCTCCGGAATCCAGATCGGCGGAAGCATGAAGGTCTCGTGCGGCGCCTTGAGCGAGGTCGAGACCATCCAGAGGAACGGCGCGACCATGACGACGGCGCCGGCCGTGAGCACGGCGTAGAGCAGGAGCAGAAACAGCCGCCGGCTGAGTTTATGCGATCCGCGCCGCATGCGATTCCTTCCTGGTCTGAGCGAAGCGACAGAACGGACGTCATGGATGGAAGGGCGATGAGGGACCCGAATCAAGTCGGGTTCTGTCTGCTCAACCTTCCGAGCCCGTCGTTCCTGTTCTCCGCCGTTAAGCCCCTTCGTGCCGTTTTGTGTTTTTCGAAATCAAGAGTTCCTATTGGTAATGCACCCAGCGCTGCGTCAGCCGGATCGAGAAATGCGTGAAGCCGCCAAGCAGGACGAACAGAACGTAGGCGATGGCGCAGGCGTTGCCGAACTTGTAGAAGACAAAGGCATTTTCGAACAGATAGAACGCGATCGTCCGCGTGCTGCCCATCGGGCCGCCCGAGGTCATCATGTAGATCTGATCGAAGGTCTGAAAGCAGCCGATGACGGAGGTGACGACGACGAACAGGATGATCGGGGAGAGCTGCGGCAGCGTGACGTGGAGGAACTGGCGGCGGCGATCGGCGCCGTCGATCTCCGCCGCCTCGTAGTAGACGGCCGGGATGTCGTGCAGCCCGGCCAGAAAGATGATCATCGGAAAGCCGACCCCTTTCCAGACGCTCATCAGAATGACGGCGGGCATCGCGAAGCGGGTATCGTTGAGCCAGTCGGGGGCCGAGATGCCGATGCGCTCCAGATAGAGATTGAGCAGGCCGAAATCGCCGCTGAACAGCCAGCGCCACAGCGCCGCAATCGCCGTCATCGAGCAGATCACCGGCAGGAAATAGATCGACTTGAACAGCGTCTGGCCGAACGACACCTGGTGCACGGCGGCGGCCAGCAGCAGCGCCAGCGTCGTCCCCAGCGTCACGGTCCCCGCCGTGAAGTAGGCGGTGTTGAACAGGGTCGCCCACATCCGGCGGTCGTGAAAGAGCAGGTTGATGTAGTTACGCAGCCCGACGAACTCGGGCCGGCCGAACAGGTCCCAGTGGGTGAAGCTCAGCGCGAAGGCCGCCAGCATCGGGATGCCGAGCCACAGCACCAGCCCCAGCAACTGCGGCGCCAGGAAGAGGTAACCCTCGATCTCGTTCCGGTAGTGCTTCCGGGCCATGGTGGTTGCCCCCGCCGCGCGCCGTGCCGGACCGGCCGTCATTCATATTGCGCCAGTTGCGCCAGGCTGGTGACGCCGGAGCGGTTTTCTTCCAGATATTGGTCGTAAAGCGCCATGGCGTAAAGGTAGGCGCCGTCGTGCTTGATGAACGTCTCGCCGCTGCGCCATTCGCGCGTGCTGTAGTACCAGTCCCCGTCGTCGATGCACAGCCCGTTGACGATCGAGAGGTACTCGATCTCGGGCTGCTCCCAGCCCCAGTAGGTCCAGGTCCTAATGTGGCGCGCGCCGGGGAGATTCATGATGAGGGCCGCGGCGGTCAACCGCCGGCCGGTCGCCGCCGGCAGCGTGCTGTTGCGCGGCACGCCCGGGTGCAGGCCGGTGATCCAGTTCAGGCAGCCGGTCGCCATCCGTTCGAGCGAATCGTCGCCGGTGATCCGCGCCAGCAGGATCGCGTCGGTCGCCATCGTGCCGAACTGCGTGGAGGCGTAGAAGTTGTAGGGCGGGTAGATTTCCGGCGGCACATCCTCGGTGTTGTCCCACTCGCGCGCCCCTCCCTGCGGCAGGATGTGAAACGCGTTGCGCTGCATCATCTCCTGATACCACTGCTGGTTGAAATCGCGGGCGAGCGACTCCCACCGCGACCGGTCGGGATGGTCCGGGAAGGTTCGCAGGCAGTACCACAGGCCCTCGAAGTAGGGGATGCAGCGGCCGCAACTCCGCCCCCACTGGCGCGGGTTGAATTCCCTCAGAAAGTCGTTGAGCGTCCTGAACAGTGTTTCCTGGACCGGGTAGGTCGGCTGGTATTGATGGATCAGCGCCATGAACGCGCTGGCCTGGTCGGGATAGTAGATCCCCTGATTGCCCAGCCACTGATACGATTTGCGCGAGCGATTGAAGGCGTCGAGCGCGCGCGCCGGCTCCAGATCCTTGAACACCACGGCGTAATTGAGCAGGCCCCAGATCCCCTCGAACGTGTTGTGCGGACCGTCGCCGCTCTCCGCCCCCTGCACGCGGTTGGGATGCTGGCAGATGATCTCGCCCGTCTGGGCGTTGTGCAGCAGCATCAGGTAATCGGCGGCGCGATTGGCCGCCTCGCGCAGACGATCGCGGTCCGTCAGCGTCAGATCATCGGCGAAACGCTGATACGCTTTGGACAGCCCCGCGAGGAACGCCCCGTGCGAATACGCCTCGCCCATCGCCGAGTTGCAGTCATAATAGCCGCCGCCGACATCCTCCGTCGCGCGCCGCGCCTCGGCGTTCAACAGCGCGATCCCCTCGAACGTCCGCTGGTAATGCAGCCGCGGCTCGATCAGGAAGGGTTCGGACACGAGCGGCGCCAGCTCTCCCGCGTCGCGGTCGACCAGCGTCACCTCCAGCGAGTATGTCCCGGGCGTGGTCCACGAACTGAATTCGGCCTCCCACAGCAGGCAGCCGAAGGTCTTGGGCAGCGGCATCAGGGGTCCGCTGAGCACGGGCTCGCCTTCCTGATTGAGCAACCGCCAGGAGCTTGCTTCCGCGTCGAGCGATTCGGCGTCGGAACGGGTATGCAACCGCACCAGCGCGCGCTTGGAGGCGCGGCTGTCGTAGCCGAGCGTGCTGTAGAGCAGCATGAAATCCTCCACGACAAAGGGATTACGCAGGGCGGCCAGTTCGAAATCGTCGAGCTGCACCGGCGCACCGCCCTCGGTCACGACGGCCACGCTCAAGCGGACATCCGCCGCCAGCGGGCCCGCATCGAAATCCAGCTTTCGTTCCTGATTGACCAGCAGCCGGCCGCGCAGCGGATCGCGCGGCGTGCCCGTTCCGGCCAGATCGAGCTGCAGCAGGAGTTCATCCCGCGCAGCGGCGGCGATCGCCCGCCGGTTCGGCAGCAGCGGGGCCGGCCGCCTCGGCGTCGCCCGGGACCAGATGAATTTCGCGGCCGACGGTCGCTTCGGCATCCGTCAACGCGACGATAATGCGGTCCGACCCACCCCAGCCGGCGGCCGAGGGAGGCGCCATGCGCCAGCGCGCCCGCAGCCCATGGCCGGCGTCCGCCGCGAGCGGCAGCGGACGGGTCAGCACTTGCCCCGGCAGGGCGTCTTTCGCGGCGAGGGGCTCCCCTTCAGAGAAGCCGGCTTCGGCCAGGGGCGCCTCGCTCGGCGGCGGAGCCACGACCAGCGAGAGTCGCTCTTCGGCGCGGTGTTCGCCATCGAACGCGGAGAACCCCAGCGTGTAAAGCCCGGGCGCCGCAAAGGTAACTCGCGTCGTCGTCCGGCCGCTGTCGGAGAAAGTTGCCGCGGCCGGTCCGTCAATCATCTCCCAGCCCAGGCGCAACCGGTCGGTCGGACCGTCGTCGCGGACAAACGCCGTCAGTTCCAGCTCCGGCATCGCGACCGGCAGCAGCACCGGCGCGATCGCCACCCGCGGCGCCGGGTTGAACACGGGCGCTTCGAGCCGCTCCAGCTTCACGTTGTCCACCAGGCCGGGCGCGGCGCCCTCTTTCGGGCTCGACTGCGTCACCAGCCCGATGTAGCGCCCGCCCCGGAAGAGATCCGGGATCACGAACGAGCCGCGTTCACGGCCGTTGAGCAGCAGACGCCCCACCAGCGGGTGCGCCGCCGTTCCCCGGCCGCTGAATTCAATCCGCGTCGGGATGACGCCCGCGGCGTTGTAATCCTCCGCGACGATGTCGCCGATCAGCGCCGGGTCGTCGAAGTAATTTCCCTCCTCGCGCTGATACACCAGCGTGAAGCGATTGGGGTCCTTGCCGCTCGGATCGGGTCCCTGGATGCGCAGCACGACGCCGCTGGCCATCATACCCGTATCCTTGCGCGAGAGAATCACCAGCCCCGAGTGGGGGTTCCAGGGAGTCGGCTGCAAAACGCCGCCGGGCGGGCGCAGCTCCAGTTCGAAGGCGTAGGCCTCGTCCGGATCGAGCTCATAGTCGATGAGGGTCTTGAAGTGATCCCAGCCGCCCGGGGCAATCTCGCCGCGGCCCCCCTGTTCATCCGCTCCCGCATGGGCGAGTCCCTTGGGGTCCCACCAGGTCGCCGCGACCTGGCCGCCCAGCCCGTTGTTGAGCGGCGTCCCGTGCAATGCCGCCCCGGCGGGGCGGCCTTCAAAGTCCTCGCTGAACAGGACCGGTTGCCCGGCGCGCGCCGTCGCGGCGGCGAACAGAATGAGCAGCGCGCACCCGATCCGGTGGCTCGCGCGCATCCGCGGCTTGCTGTGTCTCATGATGAACTCCCTGTGCTGGAAATCGTCTAAATACGTTTCTCGTCTCTCGTCCTCGTTTCGAGTAGTTCTACCGTCCCTGCGGGACTCTTTTGACTTCTTGTTCCCGTTTCCAACCGCTTGAAGCAGCGGGCTGAAGTCTGCCGTCCCTGACGGGACGGGCCGTGGACCGTATTCGTCAAGGCCGCGGCCGTTGGAATAGGTCAGCTAAGGCCCCCGCTTGTTATCTCTCCCAATTCGTCCCTGCTCCTCATTCGTCCCTCCTCCTCGTCCTTGTGATCGCTCCCGAGGGCCTGCCCCATCTTGTCCCCTCGTTGTGAACCCTCGGTCCCGAGCAGCTCGTGATCGGCCCGAACGCCCCGCCCCACAATTTGGCGCTCGTCCCTGGCTATTGAATACCTCCTAAACTTAGTCCTTTATTGTAACCCATAGGTTCAAAAGCAACTCATGAACGTCCCCGGAGGCCGACCGACATTCATCCCTTGCTCAGGCATGCCGCTTCCTCCCGCTGCGCCGCGTCGGCCCGCTCGCGGCATGCCTGGCAGCACGCTTCGGCCGAATCGGTGGCCGTCAGGTTCAGCACCGACTCGCGCTCGACGAGCATCGGCGCGACGGCGATCGAACGCGGCTGGAACGCGCTGCCCTGATTCATCTGGCGCAGCAGCATCCGCGCGACCCCCTCGCCGATGCCGCGCGCGTTCAGGCGCACCGTCGTCAACGACGGGCCGAGCACGGCGGCCAGGCCGATATCGTCGCAGCCGATCACGCTGACCTGATCGGGGATGCGCAGGCGATGCACATAGGCCGCCTTGTAGACCCCGCCGGCGACGTAGTCATTATTGCAGATGAAGAGCGAGGGACAGCGGCGAGCGCCGCTGAAAAATTCGCTGGCGGCGTGGAATCCACCCTCCCAGCGCCAGCCGACATGCTGCACCGTGCACTCGGCCGGATCGAGGCCCTGCTCGCGCAGGCAGGCCTTGAACCCGGCCACACGCTCGTCGTCCCGGGCATCGTCGCGCGGCGGGCCGGCCAGCATGCAGATGGCGCGGTGGCCCAGGCGGATGGCGTATTCGGTCATCATCCGGCCGATGTCGAAATTCCTGAACTCGACATAACTGCATTCGATCCCCGGCAGCCGGTCCAGCGAGACCAGCGCGCCGCCGCGCTCGACCCAGTCGCCAAGATGATCGGCCGCGCGCTCCGGTTGCACCGGAGCAATGATCAGTCCGTCGGCGCGATAGCCCGCCAGCGTCCGCAGCGCGTGGATCTCCTTGTCGATGTCGTGGCGCGTGTTGAACGTGATGACCCGCAGATCCTTCAGGACATGGTCCATGTGCTTGAGGAACTGATCGTAGAACGGATTGGCGAGGTCGCGGATGACGACGCCGACGAGGCCGGACTTCTTGCGGGCGAGGCTCTTGGCAATCGGGCAGGGTGAGTAATCGAACCGCGCGACCGCATCCAGGACTTTCGCCCGCGTCCGGGCCGAGACGCCCGGCTTGCCCTTGAGCACCGCGTGGACCGTCGAGCGGGCGACGCCGCAAATGCGCGCAATATCGGCCATGGTCAGGTTCGTGCGGCTCACCGGGGGCCTCCCGTCAAAGCCCACCGGGGACGATGGGCCTGGCGCGGCGGCAACCGGAGCCAGCAGCGCGGCGCGCCCCGGGCTTGCCGAATTGGGCCATTGCAGTGATCAGGAGTCATGTGTCCGAAGATCCGCTCCACGAGCTGAACGAGTCCTGACAATACGCGCTTTTTGGACGCCGCGTCAAGGCTTTATCCAGGATTCCTGCGTTCGCCGTCTCCCCGAGCACGTTCCAAGATCATTATAAATGCATTATTTTCAATTATTCATGATCGAATGGCCACCATCTGGAGGTCGCTCTCCGATCTCCCGCGAGCGGCCGCGAAAAAAAACTTGACTACACGCGTAGTATGAACCATACTGCCCACCATAGCAGGACCCGTCCCCCCAGTTCGCGCGCACAAAAGGATACTCAGATTGGTTGATCGAAACCGCCGGCTTGGCCACCCGACCCGGCTTTGACATCAAATAGGATGCAAGTGTCTTCTAAAAGGAGCCGTCATATGCTGAGGCGACCACCGCGCACCGGCTTTACGCTGATCGAGCTGCTGATCGTCGTGGCGATCATCGCGATTCTGGCCGCGATCGCCGTCCCCAACTTCCTCGAGGCCCAGGTCCGCGCCAAGGTCACCCGGGTTCACGCCGACTTCCGCACCCTGGCCACCGCCCTGGAGGCCTATCAGGTTGATAACGCCCATTATCCCCCCGATCGTGATGAGATGACACTGGCCGGCGTGCCGGTGCCCAACGGCTACGCGTTCAACTTCCTGACGACGCCGGTCGCCTACCTGTCCTCGATCCCGACCGACAAGTTCTTCGACGTCGAGATGTGGCCGACCGAGCCGCCGCGCTACTGGTATCAGGGCGAGGGCTGGCGGAATCATCCGGTCGTCAAGGCCCGGGCGATCCACGGCTTCCGCGGCAAATGGATCGCCAGCTCCCACGGCCCGGACCTGTTCTGCGATTTCGGCGAAACCGCTCTCCTCGCCGGCGAGGTGCCGTTTATGACCGTCGCCACCAACGGGACGACCGTGATCCGGCGCTACCCCGAAATGATCTACGACCCGACGAACGGGACGGTCAGCAGCGGCGACCTTGTCCGCTGGGGACCGTAAGGAGCTGCCATCATGACGCAACCCTCGCGCACCGGCTTTACGCTGATCGAGCTGCTGATCGTCGTGGCGATCATCGCGATTCTGGCCGCGATCGCCGTTCCCAACTTCCTGGAAGCCCAGGTTCGCGCCAAGGTGACCCGGGTTCACGCCGACTTCCGCACCCTGGCCACCGCCCTGGAGGCCTATCAGGTTGAATACGCCCACTATCCCCCCGATCGCGACGAGCTGACGCTGGCCGGCATGCCCGTGCCCAACGGCTACGCGTTCAACTATTTGACGACGCCGATCGCGTTCCTGTCCTCGATACCGACCGACAAGTTCTTCGACGTCAAGATGTGGCCGGTTGAGCCGCCGCGCTACTGGTATCAGGGAGCCGGGTTCCAGAATCACCCGGTCGTCAAGGCGCGGGCGATCTACGGCTTCCGCGGCAAATGGATCGCCAGCTCCCACGGCCCGGACCTGTTCTGCGATTTCGGCGAGGCTGCCATCCTCGCCGGCGAACTGACGCACATGACCGTCGCCACCAACGGCACGATCGTGATCCGGCGCTGGCCCGACATGATTTACGACCCGACCAACGGGACGGTCAGCAGCGGCGACTTGGTCCGCTGGGGACCGTGACGTGACGTTCGCGGACGCGCCGGCGGGGCGGGCGGCGCGGGTTTCAGGCTGTACCACTTTTCGCCGAAAGGAGGGCGGCACCACTCAATCACGCGCGCGGACAGGTTGAGTCCCCCTGATTCAACCCATCGAATCTCAGGTGTCCTATTTATGATGGAGGAGAGAGCTATCATGCGGCATTCGAGAATCATTCGTCTCTTGACGGTTCTCGCCTTTCTCTCCGTATCGGTCATATCGATTCATGCAGCCGAGACCATCGTCGTGAGCGATACGTTTGAGAACGGCACCATCGGCGATTCCGTCCATGAACAGCCGCTGGATAACGCCTTGGGCGGTTCCGCCTCAGCCACCTGGCTGGATCCGCTTGGCATCGCGACCTATCAGGTCGACGGCGCCAGCCAGGTGATGAGCGTGGCGCGTCCGGCCGGAGGCTGGTCCAAGTTCAAGACGCTGTGTTCATACCCGACCGACCCCAACAAGTCGTATGTGCTGGAGTTCCGGCAGAAACGGCCGACGGGGGTCCTCGACGGCGACAACTGGACGGCGCACGGCGGCGCGACGGTCCTGTCGACCGACAACATTGAGATGGACGGCGGCATGGGCGGCAGCGGCATCATCCTGCGGCTGCAATCGGCGGCCGTCCCCGGGGCCAATGACCCCGATTGGTATTCGGTCTTCGCCAACCGCGGCGGCAACATGTTCAGCCACCACATGATGTCGGGGCCCATCACTGCGGAGGATGTGGCCGGCGACGGCTATATCCCGGTCCGGATTCTGTTCTCCGGCGCCGGCACCGCCGAGTCGCCCGCCACGTTCAAGCTGTATCTGAACGGCAACGAAAAGGGTTCCTTCACCGTCGACAACCTGGCCAACCCCGGCAACCTGGTCGGCGTGATCAACCAGACGAGCACGCTGCCGGACTACGACCCGGGAATGGTCGATGACTTCAAACTCGCCGAGATCACCGGCGTCGACCCCACGGTCACGATTGCGCAGAAAGACCGCTACCCGGTCTATCTGCCGACCGACACCGTGCTGGTCAGCGGCAGCGGGGTCAAGGACGGCTTCGTCCCGATGACGAGCGGACTGACCTGGAGCACCGAGAGCGGACCGGCCGAGGCCATCTTCGCTGATCCCAACGCGGCGACCACCGAAGTCACGTTCCCGCAGCCGGGGACCTACGT
>MVZB01000041.1 GCA_002068205.1 candidate division BRC1 bacterium ADurb.BinA292 | reverse complement strand
GAGGTTGAAGTCGAGCGCCATCCCGCCGAGGATTACAAGGAAGAGGATTACGAGGAAGGGGGCGCCTACGAGGAAGAGGAGCCGCCCGTCGAACACCTGACGCTGCGCATCAGCAGCGAAGTCCTCTTCGATAAGGATTCGGCCACCTTGACGCCGCGGGGCAAGCAGAAGGTCGCCGAAGTGGCGGCGGTCCTGCTCGAATACCCCGATTCGGATGTCCTGGTGAAGGGGTATGCCAGTTCCGAGGGCGCCGAAGCGTATAACCTGGAACTCTCCGAACGCCGGGCCAAGGCCGTGCAGAACGAGCTGATCGCCAACCGCGTCAGCGCCAGCCGGATTCAGGCCATCGGGTTTGGCGAGGCCGATCCGATCGCGAGCAACGAGACCGAAGCCGGTCGCGCGCTCAACCGCCGCGTTGAGATCGACGTTTATCCGCGCGGGGAAGTGCAGTAGAGCGAACCAGCCTCTGCACGCAAAGCATCGCCTGGAACGATCAAGGTCTCGGATCCGATTCGGATCCGAGACCTTCATTATATGACAGGAAATAGCGACGCGGAGACGCCCCCACCTGCTCAATCCGATCACTCCGCGGTCCGTTGCGCGGAGCCCTTCAGGCGAATCTCGGTCGAGAAGCCCTCCTTGAACTTTCCCTGCGCGTCCAGGTCTTCGTCCCCATATTCCCAGACCAATTGCGCGATGGCGCTCCGTTCGGCCGGCACCCGCTCGATCTCCACAACCCCCAGCAGGTTCTCGTCGGTCTTCTCCTCGCCGTGGAAGAACGAGACGAGGACGTTGCGCGCGTCGGTTTCGCCTTCGTTCGCGATCTCTACATTGAGTTTGACGCGCCGGGCCATGCGATCCTCGGCCGTCTGCTCGATCCACGGCGCCCGTTTGCGCACCAGCCGGCTCTTGGCGCGAACGTACAGCGAATAAGGCGCGACCTGCTCCTGGGACTTTGGCTCGTTGCCGCGCGCGGCGCGCAGATCCACCCAAATGCGCTGCATCCCTTCGTTCTTGATCGGGTCCCAGCGCAACTCGACCGGCATGCGGCGGCCCGCGCCGAGCGGCGGAATGCTGGCCGGCGGGAGTCCGGTCTGCGAGGGAAGCACGCCGCCGCGTTCCTCCGGGGGCGCGTCGAGCAGCGCCGGTTGCGCCGGGCGCGAAAGCGCGTTGCCCGCGTTCTCGACCTCGAACGCGATGAAAATGGTCTCGCCGTCGGTGGGATTCTCCGGCCGGTGGCGGATGCTGCCGGGAACGATGCGCAGGCGGGGTTGCTCGATCGGGATACGCGCCAAAGGCAGGACGACCAGCGGCGCGCTCGAGAGCGCATCCTCCGCAAAGAGCTCCAGCGTCGCGGTCTCGATGTCGCCCGGCACAGTCAGCGTCTGCTCGGCCCGTTCCCAGCCGGGGGCCGGCGAAAAATTGAGCGCCCAACTGGTCGGCCGGTCGCCATGGCGCAAGACCAGCCGGCGCGGGGCCAGTCCCCCGCCGCCGCGGCCGATCACCACCTGGGCGCGCCACGCATCGCCCTGGAACTGGCGTGAGCTGAGCGCGGGCAGGAACCCGCTCCAGTCGGTCGCCGGCGGCAGCACGACCCGCGTTGTAGGCTCCACGGCAATCGATGGGTCATCGGCCGGCCAGGGGGGCGAGAGCGTGAGCTGATACGCAATCGGCTCAGTCGATCCCGGTTCGTCGAATTCAAAACTGATCTCTCGCGAGTCGTCGGCGGAGATCGTCAGGCTGGTCTCGCCCACGGCCGCGGCTGGTCCGCTCGCCAGTCGCATCGCCCGGACGCCGACCGGACCGATCGCGACCTGGCTGGCATTGCGCAGCGTCGCGGCGATTCGCGCCCGGCCGCCTTCAAGCCATTCCGCGCGCGGATCGAGCATTTCCACATGCGGCCGCGCGAGCACCAGGTCCACGGAGGCCGAGAAATCCCGACCCTCCGCCGCGTTCCATCCGTAGAGGACCAGATGCGGATTGCCATCGACCGGGGACTCCTCGCGCAGCGCGGCGGGCAGTTCGATCTCCCGCTCAATCTGCCCGTCGCCGTAGGTAAACGGCTCACTTTCCCAGATGCGCTCGCCCAGGGGGTTCTCCAGCCACAGGCACGCTTTGCCTGACGGGGGTTGAACTTCATTCAGCGCAACGGTCACCCGTTCGATATCGGGCGTGATGGGGTTGGGTCGCGCTTCCAGTTCGCCCCACCGCTGGGTCAGTTGAAGATCCAGCGCGGGGTCGCCGAGGAGATTGTACATGTAGAGGATGTCGCGCGGCACTGAACTGGCGCTGTAGGATTCGAGAGCGAAGCGCAAGCGAGCGAGCAAGGTCCACTCACCCAACCCGCGGAAGTTGTCCTGAAACAGCGCCCGGCGCAATTGTGCGGCCAGCTCGCGGTGGACAACGGTGGTGCCCGGACCGGAGGGGACGAACAGGCCGATCGCGCCCCCGTGCGGCGTGCGCAGCAGGTCTTCGCTCAGGCAGATATTCCACGGCGTCATCGGATAATCGAACGCGCCAGTATTGCAGGTGAAGTTGGTGACGAACGGATAGACGCCGTCGGCCGCGAGGTATTGCGTGTCGCGGTTTTCGGAGTCGCCGCCGAAGAAAATGCGCTCGTCGGTCCAGAGATTGGGCGCCCCGTGGCCGTAAAAGTCGAGCAGGGCGACGCCCTCGTTGAACGCCGCCTTGATCTGGTCGGTGGCGTGCGCGCTGACCTTCATCCAGTTGCGTTCGACCGCCATCACCCATTCGATATACGACTTGGGCACGTACCAGTTGTCCTCGAACGGCATCCGGTCCAGGTAGATCCGGCGCGAATCCAGCGCGGCGGGTGTGCCATCGACGCGGGCCTGCTCGGCGGCTTCGCGAAAATCCTCCAGGTTGTCCGCGACATAGGCCAGCGTCGCCCGCCACGGACCCAGCCGCGGGCCATGCGCATACTCGATCAACTTGGCGACGGCACGGCCCAGATCGTCGGGGTTGTTCAGCGAAAGCCGACCGATCAGGTAGTCGCCCAGGTCATCATCGCCGGCGACGCAGGTATACCAGTAGTCCGAGGCCCAGGTTTCCGATCCGTAATCGAACGAATAGGTCGGCACCTGATTGACCACCGGACTGCGTGTCCGGTTCAGGTAATCGCTCGTGCTGTCGCCGACCAGCAGGACGTAGTCCGGGGCGCCGGCCCCGGCCTGCTCGATCAGCCAGGCGAGGTAGCGCCGGATGGCTTCGGGCGAGAGCGCTCCGTCACTGAAGAAATCGTAGAGCGAATCGACGTGGAGCAGATGGGACTTGAGACCGCGGGCGGTGTTCAGCTCGATGAGTGGCTTGAGTGCGGGTTCCAGTTCCGGCGTGGTGATGATCAGATAGTCGGCATCGCGTCCCGCCGCCAGGTCGTCTGGGCGCCATGCGACCGGTTCCACCGGAGGAACGATCGCCGCCGCCATGTCCCAGTATTCGCTGATCCAGTTTTCGCGCACGATCGCGGGCAGCGAATCGGCGGCGGGCTCACCCCAGTCGAGCGGGGCGGCCGCCTGGGCGGTGGGATTGAGAGCGAACGCCATCGCGTGGTCGATCGCGTCCGCAAAGACCCGCGCCGGACTGAGGCGATACAGCCCCGCCGTGGTGACGGCGTCGGCGTCCAGACGCAGGCGGCCGTCGCGCAACACCGGCTGCGCCGGATAGTGCAACTCGGCCCAATCCAGCCAGATGCCGAGTTCGTCGTCGGCGTTGAGCGTGGCGCTCGAGGGCGTGGCGACGGCGAGCGTGATCGGCCGCGCCGCCTCGAGCAGCGAGTTAGTCGTGATCGCCACGTCGATTTCGGTATCGCCGGCGCCGTTGATCCGATGCTTTGCGATCGGCCGACCCCCATGCGACAGGATCAGCTCCGTCCCCCGCCATGCTTCGGGCGGCCCGTGCAGATACAGGTGGGCGTGCAGGCGCGCCTCCTGTGGGGCTGGCGGCGCGACGGGCGCGTGCGGCGTCATCCGAAACTGAAACGGCTGATCATTGGTCAGCTCGGCCTCCACCCAGTCCATCTGGCGGATATTGAGGAAATTATCCTGAAGCATCTGGAGCGTCAGGTCGCGGTCACGGCGCTCTTTGCCGCGAATCGTCGCCAACGGCTGTCGCTCCTCCTCAAGGAGGAACGCCGGCGGGGTGCTCCATTCCGGCGCGGCGGCCTGTTTTGAAACCGTCGCCCAATAGACGTGCCGCGAGCTGTAAGGACCCTGACTGGCCCATCCGTAGAAGTAGACGCCGTCCAGGGGTGATTTCCCGTTTGCGGTTGTTTGCTGGCCCACGTGGGTCGGGACGGGCCTGGCGCCATCGAAGATCCGCACGTCTTCCAGCCCGAATCCGTTGCCGATCAGGCCGCAGGTGGTCAGGCCGTCAACCGACAACCGGTGAAGCCCCGTTTCGGTGACAACGACCCGCATCCAGCCGGGTGCGTCGGGCGCAAGCGATTCCGGTTGGAACGGTTCGGCCGCCCGCGGGATCGGCGGCGACGGCGTGGCCCACCGCGCCAGGTCGCGCGGGTTGATCACCAGATGGGCGGCCACACGCGCGATCCCGTGGTCGGCTTCGTCGGCGGCGGGGAGGTCTTGGGTCGCCGTGGCGGGGAGATCATTCCAGCCGATTTTCAGGATCGCCGATAGATCGTCCCCTTCGGCGCGCTCGGCGTGGCGCAACGACGCCCAGAAATCCGGCTCAATTTCCAGGCGATGGATCGGCCACTGGCGCAGATAGCCCCGCGATTCGACCCGAACAGCCGAAGGCTGAAATCCCGACTGCGCGCGCGTGGTCGGCACATCCTCGGTCCGGCCTCTGTCGAAAACGACCCGGTCGCCCAGTTCAACGCGGTCGACGATGGGCGTCGCGGTCGCCCCCGCGGGCAGAACCACGGTAAACCCGGTCCGGCGCGTCGGCACGGGGGCATCCCACGGCAGCCGCAACGCCAGCGTCAACGTCGTCACTTCGGATTCCACCGCCGTCAGGTGGGCTGCGCTGCCGGCCGGCTGCCAGGCTGGTGGTCGCTCGGGTCGGGTCTGATGGGGATCAATGTCGGGCCACGGGCGCAGCTGCAGGGTTTGCTCGACCACGGGCGGGCTCTGTTCGGGCTCGCGCTGGCAGCTCGTCAGCGCGACCGTCAGGCACAGCAGCCCGACCAGAGCAAGCCGGCATGGCGCCGCGCGGCGATACGGCAGGCATAATCGCGGGCGGGCGCCGCCCGGCCGCCGGCCGGGCAGGCCTGTGGTTTCCCGGGCTGTCGAAGTCCGTCCGATTGCTACGGCCTCCGCGCATGGTTCCGGCGCATGGCTGCAAGGAAATCCCCCACGGCGCACCCTTGATCAGGATACCAGACGGGTCAAGCGTTGAGAAGTCCAGGCGGCCGTTTTTTCGCCAATTTACGTCCTTCGTCCCTGTGATCGACTCCGAAGCCGCACCCCGGTTTTCTCTCCTAAGAGTGAATCATAGCGCGGCGAACCGCCGGTTCAGCCCGCGTGGCGAGACTGAACTTCAACTTGTTTTTGGGGCGGTCTGGCCTATACTTGAGGCAAGGATCAGCAATTCGCGCTTGCCGCGCCTGGAAGAGGACACTGCGATGCCGCCAGCCGCTCGCGTCAATGACCCCGTCAGTCACCCCTTGCCGCCGGTCCTGAACCCGGGTCCGGGCAGCCCCGATGTGAAGATCGGCTTCCTGCCCGCCTGGAGGGGGGTTCCCTCCGCGGCCGCGGCCTCCATCCAGTCGGCCAAGGCTATCAGCGATGCGGCGATCAAGTCGGCGGAGGCCGCCACCGCCGCCGCCGCCGGGACGCCCGGTCTGCCGGCGGCCAAGACCGCGGAAGAAACCACCAAGGCCAACGCCGCGACTAGCATGGGCAGCACGATCACTTCGTCCGCCGGCGGCGCCGACATCCACGCCTGCCAGACCCCCCTGCCCGCGCCGCCCCATGGCCCCGGCGTCGTCGTCGACGCCAGCCCCACCGTGCTGGTCAATAACCTGCCGCTCGCGCGCCAGGGCGACACGGTCGTGGAGGCCGTCGGCCCGCCCAATAAGATTTCGATGGGCTGCACGACGGTGATTGTGGGACAGTAAGACAAAGGCAACAGCATCCGCGTTGCCGGTTCGCGGCGGCCGGTCGGGTCGTCCGGGCGATTCGCGGATTTTGGTTTTCAGTTCACACGGAGGTCCGGTCCATGTGTCCCATGGTGGCGCGTGTGGGGGACCCGACGTCGCATGGCGGTCCGCTGTCGCCGGGCCCCGGCAGTGCCGACGTCTTCGTCGGCGCAAAGCCGGCGTGGCGCGCGCTCCCCGCGGGTCCCAACCCGGTGGCGGCCGCCAAGGCCCTTGGCGACACGAAGAAAGCCGTTGCCGAGAAAGAGCTGAAGATAGCCATGGAGGATGGCAATCCATGGAAAATCCGGATGGCGATCAGGCGGCTCAAGGAGGCGGAAGCCGAAGCCGCGGCCACGATGACCGACGCGATCAAGGCCAGCCCCGCCGATCAGCACGCCTGTCCAGTTTCCAGCCCGCAAGCCCATGGGCTCGGCGTGGTCCTGGCGGGCAGCACGACCGTCTCGATCAATGACCTGGCGGCGACGCGACAAGGCGACATGGTGGTGGAGGCGGCGGGGGGCCCCAACCCGATCGCGGCCGGCTGTCCGAACGTCCTGATTGACGACATCCCCTATTAGCCGTTCCATCCCTCGCGTTAAGAAACCGTTCCATGCCCGCATAAAAAATCGGGGAGCACACCGGGAAAACCGGCGTGCTCCCCACGCGGCGTCGCCTACCGAGGCCCCTCCCCGTTATTCGTAGGCCCGCCAGCTTGCTCCCACCGCGTTGCGGCCGAGCGGCACGTACTCGAACGCGCCGACATCGTAGAGCCCGTTGTCGTATCCGCGCGGACGGCGGGCGGCATCCAGGACGGCGGTATTCTCAGTCGTCCCAAAATCGACCGCCGGTGAATTGGGGCCCAGCGCCAGGCTTCCGCTGCCGTAGTCGCGGAACAGCAGTTCGGGCTGATACCCGGCGATCAGCGAGCCGGCCTGACCGGTGGCGGCCTGGAAAGCGCCCCCGTTGATCGCGGCGTCGTTGAACTCCTCCGGCGAGTCGGTCGCCGCGCCCCAGACAATGGTCCCGGCGCCGCCGGACTTGCCCTCGCGCTGCACAATCACCCGATCCAGCACCGGTTCGGCGTATTTATCCTCGAACCGGATCGCCGGCCCCGTTCCGCCCACCGAGATCACATTGCGGATCTCGATCTGGCTTCCCGAGCGCACTTCGATGTTCGCCTCGGCATGCGAACCGGAGACGGTGCAGTTGACGATGGACTGCGTTGGCGACTGCTCGCCGAGCCGGTCGGCCAGGATGCCATAGTAGGCGTTGTCGCGTGCCCAGACATTCTGCATTCGCGCGTCGCCGAGCAGGCGGAACCCGGTCCAGTTGCCGCGCGCGCCGCAACCGATCAGCAGCACGTTGCTGGCGGCGATGTTGAAGCCGTCGCCCTGATTATCCTCCGCCAGGCAGCGGATGAGAGTGAGGGCATCGACGCTCGACGCGGCCAGCAGTCCACCGGTCTGGCCGTCGCCGTTCTTGCTGAGCACCACCTCGGACAACTGGACGTAGCGCGAGGCGCCGAGGATCTGGACGCCGGCATGGCCGTAGCCGGTGAGGCGCGACTGACCGATCTGCACGATTTCCACGTCGTGCAGGACGACGCCCTCGTCGCCCGCGGCGGCGTCGAGGCCGAGCAGCCGCAGATCATGCGCGCCCTTCACGAAGACGCCCCGGTCGAAATTCCGCAACGTGATGCCGGAGAGCGTCACGTAGCCGAAGTCGTCCGCGGCGCTGGCTTCCAGGTGGATGCCGCCGCCCTGCAATCCCTCGCCGTTAAGCACCGGTTGCTGCGACGGCATCGCCTTGAACACGATGGGCTGGCCGGGCTGGCCGCCGCGCGTGAGGCGCAGCGACTCGGCGTAGGTCGAGCCCCCGAGGTAGACGATGTCGCCGGGCTGGACCTGCGTCAGCGCGTGCGCCAGCGTGCGCCAGGGGGCTTCCTGCGAACCGGAACTGCTGTCACTGGCGCCCGGCCAGGCGGGGTTGACGTGGAACTGGCGACCGTTGCGGACGCGGAACGTGTGCGCCAGCGTGGCTTTTTCCGAGCCGCGCTGCAGGACGATCAGTCCGCTGCCGGCGCCCGCGGGAATCCGGAAGTCGATGCGCGTGTCGCTCCAGCCGGCGAATTCCGTGACCGGGACGCCCGCCACGGTGAGCGTGGCCTGGTTCTTGTCGGCGCCGAAACTGATGCCCCACATCGTGACCCACGCGCCGACCGGAGCCGAATCCAGATCGACGTAGTCGATGTGCATCGGCGGACGGTCCGACAGGTTGCCCGCCGGCGGCACCGGTTCATCGATGAAGCTGACGTGCAGGCTGGCCGGCTGACCCGCCGTGCCGCCGCGCGACGGCGCCGAGAACGGCGTCGCCACGATCGTGTGCGTGCCGATCAGGCTGCCCAGCGGCCAGGCCACATAGCCGGACCCCTGCATGCCGTAGATTGCATAGGGCGCCTGATTGACGATGCGATGATTGCTGTCGCCGTTCAGGCTGAAGTTGACGCTGCCGATGCCGACCGGATCCGCGTTGGCGCGCACGGTCACATGATAGGACGGCAGTTGCGCCAGATTGATCACGGCGCCTTCGCGGATCGGGTCGTAACCCGCCACCGGCTGGCCGCTGTCCACGTCGACCAGCGAGAATCCGCTGATCGCGCCGACCGTCGGCGTCGGCGTGGGCGTGGGGGTAGGCGTGGCGCTTTCGTTCAGGAACGTCAGTTGGATCGCGACGGGCTGACCCGCGACGCCGCCGCGCGACGGGGCGCTGTAGGGCCTCGCCGTGATCGTATGGCTGCCGATCAGGTGCGCCAGCGGCCAGGCGACATAGTTCCCTCCCGGCGCGCTGAAGACCGCATAGGGCGGGAAGTTTTCAATGCGATGGTTGGCGTCGCCGTCCAGCGCGATGCCGACGCTGCCCACCGTCGCCGGCTCGGTGTTGATGCGCACTGTCACATTCGCCGTCGGCAACTCCGCCAGATTGATCGCCTGGCCGTTGCTCAGCGAGCCGTAGCCGTCGATCACCTTGTCGGTGTCGGCATTGACCAGCGAGAAGCCCGTCACGATGCCGGCCGAAGGCGCGGGTGTCGGAGTGGGTGTCGGGGTCGGCGTAGGCGTCGGAGTGGGGGTTGGAGTTGGAGTCGGCGCCGGGGTCGGTGTTGGCGTGGGCGTCGGCGTGGCCGATCCGTCGCCGAGGACTTCGTGCCAGTTGGCCGGAAGTTCCAGGCGATAGACTTCCAGATTGTCGGTGCCGTTCCAGTTGCCGCCCCAGTAGATGTTGTTGCCCTGGAAATCGAGGTTGGCAAAGCCCTCGGTGAAGTAGCCGCTGCCGTAGTGGTTCCAGGTGCAGCCGATGCGCCAGATGCGCGGATTCTGTTCCTTCGGTTTCATTTCCAGCATGAAGAACTGGTTGTAGGACCACGTGGTGGAGACCTGGTTGTAGGTCGAGAAGAAGACCCAGCCCTTCTTGTCAGGGTTGACGATCTTGCCCATATGCTGGTTCATCTGCCAGCCGGTCTCGACCATGTTCAGCATGTCGATGCGTTCGCCGGTCTTCGGGTTGAAAGTCGAGAACAGGTCGTTAGCGTTGTCCTGAAACGTCAGCACTTCGTCGCCGTTGCGGTCCAGGGCCCAGCCGTTGTGGCCGATGTTGCCCGAAGGCATCCAGACCGGCTTGCTCAGGTCGCCGTTCTTCAGGTCCGAGATCCGATAGAACCGCATCCGTTTCAGCGGGTCGTTGTTCCAATGCTCCAGCACGACCATCCAGGTGCCCGAGGGCGAGATATCCAGGGCGTTGGGGTTCTGCTGGATAATCGCCGGCAGTTCGCGGTCCTCCTGCATGTCGTAGACGATGCAGGTGCCGTCATTCATGCGGAAGGCCCAGTAGCGGGCGCTGGTATCGCAATCCATTTCGGCGGTCGGCCAGATGATCCGCGGCGCGAAGTCGTGGATCAGCACCTGGGAGGCGTGGCCCTGCAGGGCGTCCTGATAGTAGAACTTGCTGCCGACGTGGTAGTAGATACGGGTGGCGGTGCCGGGGCGGCCGCTCAGATCCCAGCGGATTTCATTCGTCTCGCCCAGCGTGTGATTGGCGTTGGGAACGACGGGGCCCAGGTAGGCCATGTCGGCGATCCGGTAGAGCGAGCACTGATTGTTGGTCCGATAGGCCAGCATGTACTCGCCGGTGATGTTGACGTTGGAGTAGCGGGCGTATCCGTTGTAGAAGCCGGCATTGGTTTGTCCGTCGACATTCCACGGGGCGCCGGCGTTGACGCCCGTCTGCGGGACGATATCGGCGATGTCGGTCATCCGGGTGATGCGGTGGCCCGAAGTCGGCTCGATGAACGAGCCGCCCTTGGCCGGTTGCGGACGCGAATCGGGCGTCCACAGCGCATGGCTGGAGTCGGCGGCCGCCACGTTCTGCACCCGTTCGATCACCCAGTTGCTCGGCGCGGTCCCCTTCGGGATGCATCTTGCCGTGGGCGTGGGCGTCGGTGTGGGGGTGGGGGTTGGCGTGGGGGTGGGCGTCGGCGTCGGCGTGGCCTGCGGTTCGCCCGCCACCTCGAGCGTCAGCAAACTGGGGTCCTTGCCGATGGTCAGGCCCGGGATGGAGATGAGGCCTGAGCCATCGGCAAGGACCGTTCCGCTCTCGAGCACGGCGCCATCGCTGATCCGCACGTTACGGAAGCTGTACGGCGTGCCGGGAGCGTGAGCGAGCGACTGCAGGTTGCGCGGCGTGACCGTCGCCCGGGTCTGGCTGACGGGGGCCGCGCCATGGAGCTGCACGCGCACTTCGTAGCGCGTCGCGGTCTCCTGAATCGAATCGGGATCCCAGCCGGTGAAGCGGTTGATGCCCCCCTGGGCGGCGCTGTTCCAGTCGTCATCGAGTTCGCCCGCGCTGAAGGCCAGATAACTGCGGTCCTTGCGGAAGCGGAACAGATTCCAGGTCGGTTCGAGCTGGCGCGCCACGAACTGGCGCACGTCGACGTACTCCGGGAACGCGCTGGTCCCCACGAATCCGTTGTGCGCCGACATGTCGAAGTAACCCACATGGGCCAGGCGCGCGGCCTGCGCGGCGCTGTAGAATCCCGGCGCCATCCGCCACAGGATCGTCGCGTCGCTCTTGCCGTGGACCGTGCGCACCGGCGGCAGATCCTCGCCGCGATGCGCCGCGATGTACTTGCGCATGTCCATATAGTCGTAAATCGGCGTGCCCTCCGGCGTCGGGATGTTCATCTCGTAGCTGCCGAAGTGGCGGTCGATGTAGTGCGAATACCAGCCGTCGTCGTAGACCGTCGTGCGGCCCTGGAAGCAGTTGACCGCGGCGAACACGTCGGGGTAGTGCATGCCGAGGAACAGGGCGCCGGCGCCGCCCATCGATCCGCCCGTTGCGTAGACCCGGTTCGGATCCATCGCACCGGCCCACGGGCTGCGCTTGAGCATCCATTCGGTCACGTAGATCATCGCTTTTTCGCTGTAGGCGACGCTCTTGCCCTGCTCGAACGGCCGCGCGACGGTCAGGCTCTTGCGGAATCCTTCGACGAGTTTCTGCGGCTGATAGTTCGAGTTCCAGCCCGTGTAATACGTGTAGCCCATCTGATCGGTTTCAAGATACGGACCCAGGTCGACCAGCGTGCCGTTGGCCTTGCGCGCCACCAGCGTCGGAATGTCGTTGAAGCCCATGCAGAAGCCGCCGTAGCGGGTCGCGTCGAGGTAGAGCGCGTTGTCCTTGCCCTCGGTGCTGCCGAAATACGACTTGCTGTAGGCGTGCAGGTAGAGGGTCAGCGGGTATTTCTTCGCGGCGTCGTATTGCTCGGGCTGAACCACCGAGAAGAAGAACGGCGCGCTGCGGCGGTTGTCCAGGCCGAAGGCGTCGCTCGGATCGTTCGGGTTATAACGCCCCAGCCACATCACGTAGCCGACATACCAGTATTCGGCGTTGAAGCGGAAGGCGGCGGGGTGGCCGGGCTGCTCGGCGACGGGATTGGCCGTTGCATTGACGCCGCCGGCGAGGGTCCGGTTTTCGTTCCCTTCCACGACGGTCGTCACGGCGTAGTAGCTCGATCCGGACTGCTCGACGGGCAACACGTAGAGACCGCTGTCGGCGGCCAGCGTCACGCCCGCGGGGGTCAGATCCGGCTGCTTGAAGGTGGCCGGATTGAAAATCGAATCGGTGAGCCAGGAGGAACCCTGGTAGACCTGGTCGACCAGTTCGGCCTGGTCCAGATTGGCGGCGGTGATCGGCTGTGAGTGGCGATAGATCCGGTAACTCGTCTCGTCCTTGCCGGTCTGCGCTTCCTTCCAGGTGATGAACGTCTGGCCGGAGTAATGACGGGCCTGAAGCTGCGTCGGCTGAGGAATCGCTTCGGTGTTGGGCCCTTCCCAAGTCACTTCCAGGTAGGGGCGCAGCGCGGCGTTGGGATATTCCTTCGCCGCGATCCGTTTGTTGAAATTCTCATGGCACGGCATGAACAGGCCGAGGTTGCCGGCGGGGTTGTTGACCCAGTCCTGCGCGGCGGCGGTCAGCTCGGCCTCCAGGTAATCCTGGCCGCCGGCGAACCATTCGCGGTAGTAGACCTCGCCGATCGTTTCGCCCAGCACGCTGCCCAGGTCGCCGCCGGCCGACCAGGCGACGCCGGGGCGCTTGGCGCTGTAGCTGACGCTCGACTCGTTCCAGAGGCCGGTGCCGTTCGGGTCGGTCACCTTGCGGATCGGCAGCACGACGCCGGTCTTGCCGCCGTCGTGGAAATTCTGATGATAGGCAAAACGCAGCACCGCGCGGCGGACGCGCGCCCCCTGCGGAATCGACGACAGGTCGAACCGCATCAGGATGTGGTTCTGCCAGCGGTAGTAGTGGGTTTCGGCGGCGCCGTCGATCAGGTTCTTATCCTGCGAACTGACGCGCGCGTCCATGGTGACGCCGGTGACGTCGCAGGTGGCCTGTTCGCCGAAGCGCTGGGTAATGACATCGGCGCCCTGCGCGCGCGCAACCGGCGGCAGGGAGAATCCAAGCAGCAGGATCAGCAGCAGGCGGAAACGCACCGCGTTGCCCATGACGCGCGAACGTTCCGTGGCGGTATGACGTATTTCGACTTTCACGTTGCAGTCGACTCCATCCCTGAGATCGGCAACGGTGGGGGAGGCGCCGGCGGACACAAGGCGCTCTCCTGCGCCGTGACAACTGCCCGCGGTGCCCTTCGCACTCGCTCACTGCTCTCATCGTGGAAGTCGCCGATTGCCTGAGGGGAGAATCCGAGGGGGGACTGGAACAAAAATCAAACGCCCCCGTGTGGAGGCGTGTCGCATTGTGAATATTTGACTTAGACGTTCAATGCGGCGCGGCCGCCGTTGGCGCCGGTGTGCCCTTTTTAGTACGACGCGGGCGGTCTAATTTAACCTGCTTAAGTTCATCGAATGCGCGCGCGGAGGTTGAACGGGTGAATTGAATCCGACCGATCCGACAGATCCGACGGATTAGGAATCCGCCGCACCGGCGCTCCGTTCCCCCGCCACCATCCGGGAAGGCCGGGGGGTCCGGCCCCGGCATCCGGCGCGCGTTGAGCCCGCGAGAAGCCCGCCTCCGTATGATGGAACGGTCGGAGCGAGAGCTCCTTCAATAAACAATCAACCCTTCGACCGCTGATGGGTCAGCGGCATACTTTAAGCGTCTGGAGGAACATGGATGCACGTAGATCCGGCATGGCGTTCGTCACGACTGGTATCAAAACCCATGAACCGGTGTATCTGTCAGCTCGCGAGATCAAGGAGCAGCTTGCTCGACAGATTCAGCGGAAGCTTCGGGATTGACACCGCGGAGAGCTGCCGCGCAATCAGTCGAGCTATCCCCGGTCGAACCGGGCCGAATCCAGGAAAAAACCCAATAACTCGGAGAAGCTGATACCCATGGCCGCCGCGCCCTGAGGGAGCAGGCTGGTGGCGGTCATGCCGGGGATCGTGTTGATCTCCAGGATTGTCGGCGCCGCGGGATCGGCGATCATGTCGACGCGCGCGAAGCCCCGGCAACCCACCGCCCGGAACGCCGCCGCCGCCAGCGACCGCAGCCGCTCGGCCAGTTGCGCCGGAATCTCGGCCGGCGTGATCTCGCGCGACACCCCCACCGTATACTTGGCATCGTAGTCAAAATAGCGCCCCTCGGGCGGGATGATTTCGGTCACCGGCGTCACCAGCAATCCGCCATCGCGCTCGATCAGCCCAACGGTGAACTCGCGCCCCGTCACCAGGCGCTCGGCCATCAGTTCCTCATCGATGGCGAAGGCCGCCTCCAGCGCCGGCCGCAACTGCTCCAGCTCGCGCACGATCGTCACGCCGACGCTCGAGCCGCCGCGCGCCGGCTTGATCACGCACGGCAGGCCGACCACCTCGACCAGCCGCTCGGCGCCGTCGATGCCGTCGCTCGTCAGGCAGGCTGAATTCGCGATCGGCAGCCCCGCCGCGTTGAGCACCGCCTGGCAGCGAGGCTTGTCCAGGGCGAGCGCCGAGGCGGCCGCGCCGGTCCCGGTATAGGGGATCTCCGCCAGGTCGAGCGCCGCCTGAATCCGGCCGTCCTCACCGCCGATGCCGTGGATCATGATCATCGCGACGCCGATCCGCTGCTCCACCATCTGCCCCAGCGCGCGATGAAAGGGCAGCGCCTGGACCGGGAAATCCTCCGGCCGCGCGTCCCATTTCGGCGCCTCGCCGATCGTCGCCTCACTCGGCCAGTCGCCGGTCCAGAAGACCCACTCCCCTTCCCGGTTGATATAGATCGGGACGAGCGACAGGCCGCGCGCCGGCGCGATCTCGCGCAAGGCCTCCGCCACCTTGCCGGCCGAGTGGATCGAGACCTCGTGCTCGGGCGACACGCCCCCGAAAATCAGCGCAACTCGGGTCACGGCTTCACTCCGCCTCGCTTCCGATTTCCACCACTTCCACCGGCGCATCGGGGCTGAACGGCGACGGCAGCAGTTCCAGCAGGTCCTGGCCCAGGCCCTGCTTCTCCGCCCAGCGTTGCGCCCGCAGATAAGGGTACTGCGGCTCGATGCCGACCTGGAACGTTTCGGTGAACAGATCGGAAAACGCCATGTTCATCCGTTCGCCCGTCGTCCCGAAAAAGACCACCCCTTCCTCCAGGTGCCAAGCCATCTCGTGGACCGCCGTGTTGGGCTGCGTGCGCTTGATCAGCTCCAGGCGGACCTTGTCCTCGATCACGAGCCGCTCCTCCTTGGAGAGATTGCGCTTGTCCTTTTCCTTCATGACGCGGCCGATCTCCTGCATCAGCGTCGCGCGGAACAGCTTCTGGTTGATCGTCAGCTTGTCGATCCGCAGCCCCACCAGAATCAGATTGCCGAAAAGCACCTTGTTGAGCGTCAGGCGCGAATCAAGCATCTGGCGGATATTGACCCAGCCGATCGCCTCCAGTTGCCCGCGCTCCGGATCAATCGGTTTGAACGCATGGCGCGCCAGATTGCGCTCGAATTGCTCCTTGAACGCGTTGGGCAGCGTGTCGGTCACGCGATAAATGCGCCCGGAGACGGTCCCATGAGTCAGCGGCATCGAATTGCTCCTGAAAAACTACAGCCCTCGTTCGTCAACACGCTCGGCGCCGATCCGCCAAACCCGATGATCTTCCAACCGCCGCGATGAAAACTCAAGCGTCCATCCGATCCAGTCTGCCGCTCGGGCCGGGGCAAGGCCTCATTCCCATATCGAGCCAACTTTCTGCTTGATGATTAACTAGTCAGAATATTATCTAGATTCAATACAACACAACAGGCCATGGCGTGTTCGACGTGACGCAGTCTTCTCTTTGTTGCCCGATCTTTACAAACCGACCAGAAACTGGTCGAATACAATTCTGATGCGGGTCATGATACTGGGGTGCAAGGGTGGGGACAGCGCAAGGCAGCGTTCGGTGGGGCATTGAGCGCCGACTCGAGTTCATCGAGTTCCGGCTCTTCTGGGAAGGCCATGTCAACCGCGGCGACCTGATGGCCGCCTTCGGGATCTCGATCAATCAGGCATCCACCGACCTCAACCGCTACCTCGGCATGGCGCCGGGCAACATGGTCTACGACAAGAGCGCCCGCGCCTACGTCCGCGGCGACCGCTTCGAGCCCCTGTTCCTGAGACCGGACCCGGCCAGCTACCTGTCCCAGTTGCGGTCGATCCTCGACGGCATCGTCACGCAGGAGGAAACCTGGATTGGCCAGCTGCCGGCGTTCGACACGGTCCCCAGCCCCGTTCGCGGCATCGATGCCCATACGCTGCGCCGCGTCATCGAAGCGATCCGTACCAGGCAGGCGCTTGAGGTCGAGTACCAGTCGCTCTCCAGTCCGGCCCCGCGCTGGCGCTGGATCGTCCCGCATGCCATCGCCTTTGACGGTTTCCGCTGGCATGCCCGGGCGTACTGCTTCACCGACCGCTGTTTCAAGGACTTCCTGCTGGCGCGCATCCTCGGCATCCGGGACAGCCGCCCCAGCGACGTGGACGCCAGCCAGGACGCCGACTGGCACACGATGGTGACACTGGAAATCGGCCCGCACCCGGGACTGTCTGAAGCACAGAAGAAAGTGGTGGCGCTGGACTACGGCATGCGCAACGGCAAGTGCAACGTCACCGTCCGCAAGGCCCTGCTCTACTACACGCTCAAGCGTCTCGGTCTGGATACCGACCCCGCTGCCAGGAAGCCTTCGGACCAGCAGATTGCTCTGCTAAATCAGGAGGGGATCAGTATGTCCGGGCACTCCCCTCCTTCGCCATCCTGAGGAGAACAGGCACTTGCGGCTTCACGATTTCCAAAGACATTCGCCTGCACGTACAGCACGACAAGAAACTCAAATGGGCCAACCGAAAAAGAACAGCAACCAAAGCTCAGCCGCCACCGTCGGCTATGAAGCCGCGCACCGGTACATGACCGACACGCTGCACGGCTCGACGGACTCCGCCGGTCAGTCCGGCGAAGGCAACATCCGGAACGCAACCCGATGAGACTTGTCCGCAACACTGGAAGCGACCGCGTTGTCGACATCGTCCGGCCACACCTTGGCGATGGCATGTCCATCGACGCCGTGTCTCCGGCTCTTTCCATCTTCGGCTTCGGCGAGCTGATCGGCAGCCTGCATCGTGGCCTGGCCTGTCGGTTGGTGTTGCCGGCGGGCCTGGACGGCCACACTCTGATTGGCACGGCCAATGAGCGTACCGCCCGCAATCAGCTGCAGACGCGATGGCTTGCGGCCCGTTTACTCGGATGGCTCAACGACCAGGTGACCGTGCGTTTGGCTGGCGGCGCCGTACCCCAGGGTACGCTCGTATTGCGCGACCGATCCGGAGCCCCCGTGCAAGCCTTGCTCGGAGCCGTCGGCCTCACGTCTGAAGGATTTGGGCTGGTTCCCGGGAATCCGCTGAACCTGATCCAGGCATCGGAATCAGCCGACGAAGCCGGAATGCTCGCCCAATGGTTCGAGAACCAATGGGCGATTCTTCCCGACACGCGTGCAGCAAAGGACGAACTGTTGCGTCACATTACGGCGCTCGCCCGCCATCGGGCCCCGCACCTGATCTACGCACTGGTGTTGCACCATCTCTTCTCCAGTCGCGGCGACGCACTCGACGAAGAGCAGGTCATCAAGTCGGCGACAGGCATACGGAATACCGTCGTCTGGAAGAAGCTCTACAAGTTC
>MVZB01000040.1 GCA_002068205.1 candidate division BRC1 bacterium ADurb.BinA292 | reverse complement strand
CGGCGGGCAGGCCCGCCGCCGGTGGTTCGGGCCGCGCCGCCCGCAGCCGCGCTTCGGGCAGCAGCGCATAGGCGTAGCCGTGGCGCGCCAGGCGGGCCGCGGTCTCGTGATCCCATACCCAGCCGGTCGGCAGCGCGCCGGCGGGCCGGGCGTCCAGGCGCGCATGGCAGGCGTCGGCCAGGGCGGCGAGCTGGTCGTCCTGGCTGGCGGGATCAAGCTGCGGGAGCAGGCACGGCGCCCACGGACCGCCGAGCGGCTCGACCTGGCTGCGCGCCACGAGCCCGGCCAACTCCTCGAGCAGGTCGGGGCTGCTCTGCGCCAGGTGCTCCAGCAGGGGGCCGGTCAGGTGGAGCGTCAGGGGCAGCCGGGGCCGGCGGGCGGCGCAGGCCAGCAGCGGGGCGAGCGCGCGGTCGACCAGCGCCGCGTGCGCCGCCGCGGTGGCGCACGCCGGCAAGTGGAAACTGAAGCAGAGAACCAGGGCATCCAACATACTGGATCGGTTCGCTTCGGCGGGAACCGGCGCGCGCAGGCAGATCAGGACGGAAGCGCCATCCGCCCGCCCTGTTTACCCCAACCGGCGGGGACTTGAAAGCTAAAGGGAGGGAAGTTGCGGCAAGCGCCGAGTTGAATCTGGTCGCGGGCGTCGACTAACTCTCTCGCTCCATTACATCGTCAAGATGATATGCAATGACTACTAAGACTGTTTTCATTATTCATAATGGGTCCACATGCGAATGACTTTGATGGTTCGGGTTTCCTGGATGACCTGGTAGACGAATCGGTGTTGGAGGCTGATGCGTCGTGTGAGAGCGCCGGCGAGATCGCCGCGCAGGTTCTCATAGGGAGGCGGGGACTTCAGCGGGTCGTCGGCCAGCAGCTCCAGAGCGTGTCCTCGGCCAGCAGCTCCAGCAGTCGTTGCGCCTCGGGTTTCAGGCCGCCGCGGGCGAGCTTTTTCGCGTCGCGCCGCGCCTGGGCGGTGTAAACCAGTCCTGTTCCGAGATGAGAACCGCGGAATTGCGCCGGCCGGCGATGCGGACCAGTTCATGGCTCGCCGCAACTTCATCCAGCAGGCTGTAGAGTTGTTTGCGAGCTTCGGTGGCTGAGATCACGGATATGGGACAGGCCCTCCGGGGGCGTAGTGTTAAGCGTACGCTGTCGGCCCGCGTTAATCTGAAGACACATACCGGCAAACATCCGGCCGCGTCGCGGGATGCGGGCGGACGATGGCTCGATCTCAATCCGGTTACCGATACCGATCAGCTGCCGAATGTCGGTCCGGCCGCTCCGACCCCTGAAAAACAAGGCGATTCGGCCCTTTTTTTTGCACGGCCGGGGTTGACTATTGCGGCGGACGGCACATAATGACCGCTAGTCATGGTGGTGGTTGCCTGTGACTGACTTCAATCGAGAGGAGAAGGCCTATGGCCGCAACATCTACCAAGAAGGCGATGACGAAGACCCAACTGGTGGGGACGCTCGCCGAGAAGTCCGGCATTTCCAAGAAGGAAGCGGGCGAACTGCTCAACGTGCTGGCCGAGACGGCCTACAAGGAAGCCAAGCGCGGGTTCACGATTCCCGGCATCGGGAAACTGGTCGTCGTGAAGCGCAAGGCGCGCAAGGGTCGCAACCCGGCGACGGGCGAAACGATCAAGATCCCGGCGAAGACGGTCGTCAAGTTCCGCATCGCCAAGGCGTGCAAGGACGCCGTCACGCCCGCCAAGTGATCGCGGCCGGCGGCCGTCCGGTCGCCGCGCCCCGTCGACGCCCACGCAGAAAACCTACGCCCTGCCCGCGGCCCCCGGCCCACGGCAGGGCGTCCTTTTTGCCTGCGCCCGCGGCGCGTCCGCGGCCGCCGTGCTAGCCGGCCTCCGGCGCGCCGCCGTCGGGCTCGCGGCGCGTGATGATCCGCGCGCCGACCGCGTCGCCCCACACATTGATCATCGTGCGCGTCATGTCCAGAATCCGGTCCACGCCCAGGATCAGGCCGATCGCCGCGGGCGGAATATAAACCGTCCCGCCCGCGTTGACCGCCGTGATGACGATGATCATCGTGGTCAGGCCCGCCTCCGGGATCCCCGCCGCGCCGACGGCCGCCAGCGTCGCCGTCAGCGCCAGAATGATCAGGTCGCTCAACGGGATGGCCCCGCCGCTGAAGGCCTGCGCCAGGAAGACGACGGCCACCGCCTCGTAGAGCGCGGTGCCGTCCATGTTGACCGTCGAGCCGAGCGGCAGGACAAAGCCCGACGCCCGCCGGCTGCAGCCGCCGCGGGTCTGCGCGCAGTCGATCGTCACCGGCAGCGTGGCCGAGCTGGAGGCGGTCGAGAACGCCAGCAGCAGCGCCTCGCGCATCGCGATCGTGAAGCGCCACGGATTGGTCCGGCCGAAGATCCACAGGATCAGCGGCAGCACGACGAAACCGTGCAACAGCAGCCCGGCGATCACCGTGAACATATAGACGCCGATTTTCTGCGCGAACGTCTCCAGCCCGATGCCGGCCACCGCGCGCCCGACCAGGAAGAAGACGCCGACCGGCGCCAGACAGAGGACATACTCGGTCATCTTGATCATCACATCCATCAGCGCGCGCATCAGGTCGATCAGCGGCCGGCCCGACGGCCCGATCATCGACAGGATGATGCCGAAGAAGATCGAGAAGACGATCACCGGCAGCGTCTGGCCGCGCGCGAGGTCGTCCACCGGGTTGTTCGGCACCATCCGGATCAGGATCCCCATCAAGGCATCCATCGTGGTCTTGGGCGAGTCCACCCCCTCGGTCGCGTGCATCGCTTCCATTTCGCCGCGCCGCTCGGCGCCCATGGTCAGGTAGGTGGCGCGCGCCTCATCGCCGCCCGGGCCGTCGAAAAAGCCGCGGCCGGGCTGAATCACCGACACCAGCACGAGGCCGAGCGCGACCGCCAGCAGCATCGTGGAGAAGAAGTAGAAAAAGGTCACGCCGGCCATGCGGCCCAGACGGGAAAAATCCCCGGCGCTCGTCACCCCGACGATTACGCTGGAGACGATCAGCGGCATGATCAGCATCTTGAGCAGGCCCATGAAGATGTCGGAGCCGATGTAGGAGGCGGCCCGGCCGAAGGCGC
The DNA here is from genome assembly GCA_002068205.1 of candidate division BRC1 bacterium ADurb.BinA292. GTDB lineage: Bacteria > Sumerlaeota > Sumerlaeia > MVZB01 > MVZB01 > MVZB01. The sequence goes on along the minus strand of MVZB01000040.1, from coordinate 14,876 downwards.
GCTTGCTCAGGACCGGTCCGATCTCGCCGCGCAGCGCGTGGAGCCGGGCCTGATCGGCGGGGGTCCAGGCGGCGTCGTCGGCGTTTTTGCGGGCGACGAGTGCATCGTGTTCAGCCAGCCGCGCCGGCCCGTCGTCGACGTCGGCGGCCCGGCGATAGTAGAACTCTCCCACGATCGCGCCGAGGATCAGCCCGGTCAGCGTCAACGTCGTCAGCCAGTTGCGTCCCGACATGAAGTCTCCCTCTCGTTCGCGCGGGCGATCGCATGGATAGGCCGCCAGATGCAAAAGTCCGTCAGTCTACCGTCTGGAGGGGGGAGAGACAAGTACCAGCGCCGGGCGCTGAATGTGATCGGCCCGTTTCTCATCGGGATCGGGATTGGCATCGCCATCGTGCTTCCGCTGTTCCCGGGCAGCGCGCCGCGCATCCTGCTTGACTTGGCACGGCACGTGGTAAGGATGAAGGAAGGGGGTGAACCCGGCGCGCGCCGGCCGCCTCGATTCCGGGCCGCTGCTCCGCCGGCCGTTCAGCATCCCGTGCGCGTCGTCCCGCCCGGCCGCGCGCCCCCCGCCGGATCCCGCGGAGCAGGAGACTTCCTCCATGCCAGCGCCCGAAGATCCCCGTCATCGCGAGATCGACGCGCTGTTCGGCGACCCCAACGACGCGCTTGCGGCCGATCCGCGCGGCGCGGAGCAGCCGCCGGCCGATGCACCCCGCCGCGATCAGTCCGACCCGCTGGATGATCTGCTCGAGGCGATCGACAACGCGCTGGGGGGCGACGACTACCGGCAGTTCGACACCAGCCACGCGATGCGGCGCAATGTTCCGGCCGACGACGTGTTGCGCCGGGCCGATCAGCTTTTCGGCAACCCGGAGGATACCGCCGCCATTCAGGGGATCGCGCGCGGCGACATTTACCGCCCGGCCGAGAAGCCGCAACCGGCGCCGGCCGCGGAGGCGCACGAGACGTCCGCGAAGATCCGGCTGCCGGAAGAAACCGGCGCGCCGGGACTGACCGGAACGCCCGACGAACCGCCGCGAACACAACAGGGGTTCACGGTCTACCCTTCGTTTGGGCCGCATGCCGTCGAACCGGAGGAAGATGAACCGCCGCCCATGCGGCCGCCGGCGCCGCCGCCGGTCGATGACGGCCCGATCGACTTCCCTTCGCTGGACGAGGAGCCGGCGCCGCCCCAGGCCAGCCCGCCCGAACGCGCGCGCGCCGCCGCCGATGCCGCCGTTCCCGCCGCCGAACTGCCCACGCAGCGTCAGTTCGACGATACGATCGACAGCGGCCACCTCAATGCGCGCAAGGCCGAGACCTATCGCGGCACGACGCAATGCGATCTGGAGGAGGATGGCCGCTACGCGCTGCTGATCGCGCCGCGCAGCCGCGTCGATATGGCGGTGCTCGCCGCCGTCATGGGCCCGGTGCTCGGCCTCAGCCCCGAAGGGACGCGCCACGCGATTCTGCGGCGCCGGGGGATTCTGATTGAGAACCAGCCGCTGACGGTCGCCGCCGGCATCGCCAATCAGTTGAGCCACTGTGGCCAGCCGGTGCTGCTGGTGCTCCAGCACCGCTGCGAGGAGTCCGGCGAGCCGGCCGACCTGATGATGCTCGAGGAGCACGACGGCGGGTTGCGGCTGGCGACCGCCGCCGAGGTATTTCACTGCCGCTGGGGCCAGGTGATCTGTCTCGGGGCGGGGCAGGTGCGGCTGGCGCCGGGCGCGCCGCCGCGGCGGGTGCTCGATCTGCTGCTGCACGAACCGGCGCGGCATTTCCGCGCATGGGAAGCGACGGTCCGGGCGAAGGCGCCGGATCTGGGCGCGCAGAATCCGACGCTGCGCGAGATTGCGGGCTGGCTGGTCGCTCGCTGCCCGCAGGCGATCCATACGCGCTCGCTGGAGTCGTGGATCGCCGGGTCGGAACCCGACGGTCTCCCGGCCTTCGCCAGCCTGATCGAATATCACAACTTCATGCGCTGGCATGTGCTGGCGCACTACGCGCCGGCCAAGCCGTTTCGGGGGCGGCGGCGGCCGCCGGACCCGTCTCCGCAAATTACTTGACGACGCAAAGTGCATGCGGTAGGCTGCGCGCATTCAACCCCGGGTGCGGGCCATGGAAATCGATCGCGCGCTCAATCAGATTGAACAGATCCACGATCATCTCGCGCGCGGCGAAGTCGTCCGCGACTGGCGCTGGGGACCGGTCAGTCTGACCGGCGTGCTGGCGCTCGCCGCCGGCGCGCTGCAATCGGCCCTGATCGGCCCCGAGCCGACCGGCCCGGCGTTCCTGGTCTACTGGCTGGGGTTGGCCGCGCTGGCGGCGCTCGTGGGGGGCGCCGCCGTGGTCAAGAGCTACCTGGCGCAGCCGAGCGCGTGGGCGCGGCGGCAGACGCGGATCGTCCTGGCGCAGTTCGCCCCGACGGTCGCGGTCGCGACGCTGCTGACCGTTTCGTTTGCGGGCGCCGGTGCGGCGGGCATCGGCCGGCTGCCGGCGCTGTGGGCGCTGGTGATGGGCCTCGGCACGTTCGCGGCGCGCCCGTACCTGCCCCGCGCGATCGGTTGGGCCGGCCTGTATTACCTGCTCGCGGGGGGCCTGCTGCTGGCGTTCGCCGACCGGTCGTTTGCGTTTCTCGGCTGGGGGATGGCGCTGGCGTTCGGCCCGCCGCAGATCCTGGCCGGGCTGGTGTTCCACTGGAATCTGGAGCGCCACGGAGGTCCGCGAGCATGACGCCGCGCGCCTACGAACCGGGTCGTTTCGCCTACGAGGGGCTCGATCGCGTGCTGCACGAGAAGGCGCGGCTGGGGATTCTGACGTCGCTGGCGACCCGGCCGGAGGGGCTGCGGTTCAACGAACTGAAGGAACTCTGCTCGCTGAGCGACGGCAACCTCAGCCGGCACCTGCAGACGCTGGAAGAGGCGGGGCTGGTGGAGGTGTGGAAGGGCTGGCGCGATCGGCGGCCGCGGACGCTGGTGCGGTTGTCGGCCGACGGGCGGCGGCGGTTTGTGGAGTATCTGGAGGAACTGGAACGGGTGGTGCGCGACGCGGCGGCCGCGCGGCGGCGGTCGGCGGAAGCCGGCGGCCGAGCCGAGGGGGAGGACGAGTGGGCGCCGGCGTGAAATTTTTTTCCCCTGATGCTTTGCATTGCAAAGTTTACCCCGCTCCCAGGAGCTGACCCGATGACCGATCCCGCCGCCGCCCAGGCCCAGCCCGACCTGGATCTGCTTGCGCGCGCCGACTTCGCCGCCGACGCCGCCGGCCGCGCCGTCGCCCGGACCTTCAGCCTCGCCCTGCTGCTCGGCGTCGCCGCCGACCTGTTCTTTCACGGACGCCCCGCCGGTCTCTCCGTCATGCTTTACGTCATTCTTTACTGGAGCGCGTTGGCGGCGCTCCTGCGCGAGCGGTACGCGCGGGCGCCCGCGTTCGCGCATGGCCTGTTCCTGCCGATCGCCCTGCTGGGGCTGGCCTTCGCGCTGTTTGCCAACCCGACCCTGAGCTTTCTCAACGGTTGGCTGCTGGTGGGGCTCCTCGGGCTCCAGTCGATTCTGCTGGCGGGCCGCAGCCGCTGGGCCTGGCATCAGCTCCCGATCCTGGCGGACCTGCTGGCGCTCCCGCCGCTGTCGATCCATGACGGCGCGGTTGCTTTGCGCGTCGGGCTCAACGGGTTGCCGCTGAACGAAGACCGCCGGCAAACCGCCGTGAAGGTCCTCGCGGGCATCGTGCTCGCGCTGCCGGTGCTGCTGGTGGGCTTCCTGCTGCTGCGGTCGGCCGATGCCGTCTTCGCGAGCGGGGCCGCGTGGGTCGGTGAGCAACTCGCCGGGCTGGAACTGCAACCCGCCGCCCGGCACTGCCTGTTCATTCTGATCGTCAGTGGGGGCGCGCTCGGGTTGCTGTGGGCGCTGACCCGCGAGCCGGTCGCCGCCGCGGCCCGAACGCTCGCGCCCCCGCGCTTCATCGATCCCGTCGTCATCGCAACCATGCTCGCGCTGATCAACCTGCTCTATCTGCTGTTCTGCGCCGTCCAGTTCGCCTATTTGTTCTCGACGGGCGAACGCGCGCTGCCGGCGGGGTTCACTTACGCGGAATACGCGCGGCGGGGGTTCTATGAACTCTGCCTGGTCACGGGGCTGAACATCGCCTGCGTGCTGCCGGGCCTCTTCATGGTTTGCCCCGGGGGAAGGCGGTCCTCGCTCCTGCTCCGTTCCCTGCAGACGCTGCTCGTCGCGCAGAGCGGCGTCATTCTGGCCTCCGCCTTCATGCGCCTCTCGCTGTATGAAGCGGCCTACGGCTACACGGCCACGCGGCTGTTCGCCCGCACGATGATCCTGCTGATGGCGGCGACGCTGGCGATGCTGGCGGCGCGCGTCTGGCTGGAGCGGTTTCCGTTTGCAAAGGCGTTTCTGCTCACCGCGCTCGCGCTATACCTCGGCCTCAACTATTTCAACGGCGAGGCCTTCATCGCCCGCCGCAACATCGACCGCCACTTGGCCGGCGCGGACCTGGATCTGCCGTATCTGCAGCGGCTGTCGCACGATGCGGTTCCCGAACTGATGCGGCTGCTGGATAGTCCCGACCCGCTCATTCGACAAGGCGTGCGGGATCATCTTGCGCAACGGCGGCGCGCGCTCGCCGACGGCGAAGCATGGGTCAGCTGGAACCGAGCGCGTCAGCGGGCGCGCGCGCTGCTGCAGAACGACGTTCCGCATGCGGACCCGATTCAACTTCAACCGACAGGAGACCCGTCATGAAAATCATCCGCGCCGAGGCCATGGGGATGTGTTTTGGCGTGCGCGACGCCCTCGGGGTCACGCGCCGCATCGCCGACCCCGCTTCCGTCACGATTCACGGCGAACTGGTGCACAACCCCCGTGTGGTGCGCGAGCTGTCGGCGCGCGGGTTCACGGTCCTGGATGAAACGGAGCGGCGCGACGCAACGCCCGCGACCTCGCGGGTCATGATTACCGCGCACGGGATCAGCGAACGAGAACGCAAACGCCTGGAGGAGCGCGGCCACGAGCTCATCGACACCACCTGCCCGCTCGTGCGGCGCGCCCATGCGGCCGCCTGCAAGCTCGCGCGCATGGGGTGCCTGGTGCTGGTGATCGGCCGGCGCGGCCATGTCGAGGTGGAGGGGCTGACCGGCGATCTGGAGCAGTGTGAAGTCGTGCAGTCGGCGGCGGAAGTGCGCGCCTACGATGCGCCGCGGCTGGGAATCGTCTGCCAGACGACGACCGCGCCGGCCGTGGCGAATCAAATCGTGGACCGGATCAAGGAACTCAACCCGGACCGCGAGATCCATCTGATCGCGACGATCTGTCGTCCCACGCTCGATCGCCAGGCGGCAGTGCGCAGCCTGCTGGGGCGCGTCGACGCGCTGGTCGTGGTCGGCGGCCGGCGGTCGAACAACACGCGCCAGCTGGCCGGCCTGGCCGAGGCGGCGGGCAAGCCGTGGCTGCACGTGGAGGGGCCCGACGAACTCCAGCCGGAGTGGTTTGCCGACTTTGAATCGGTCGGCCTCACGGCCGGCACCTCCACGCCCGACGACGTGATCGGCGCCGTCCACCAGCGCCTGCGCGCCATCGCGGCCGCGCACGAAAAAGATCAACTGCCCGAGGCCATGTAGATCGTCGCGGTGTGTTCATGAACCGCCAGTTGGCTACGAGGGGGAAAAATGGGGGTAGGCCGTTGGCGGCGAGCACCAGGACGAGGACGAAGGACGAGGGACGATTTTAGAGCGATGTGGAAATCGACCCGAGAACACTCGAACTTCGCCGGCCGCCTCGGCCGTTCATTCAGCCCCTTGAACCGCGGGTCGTCGATCGCAGCATCAAACCACGGTTCCTCGCGGGCAAGGGCCAGCCGCCAGGTCGGGCCGTCAAGCGGTCACTGCGTCTTGTATTCGCCTCCCCTTTGATTAGAATGGGCGCGTTCGCGGGACCGCTTTGCTTGAATTCCATGCCGCGGCTGTGCCCGGCTCCCATCGCGCCCATGCCCCCTTTGCCGCCACGCCGCCTGCTTCAGCCGCTCCAGCACATCGTCCACGTGCAGCAATCGGGGCTGCTGCTGGTCATTCTGGCGCTGGGAGCGCTCCTTGCGTTCCTCGCCGGCTCGCACACCGACCGCGCCACCGGCGAAGCGGTCAACAATTTCCTCAACAGCTACACGCTGATGCAGGTCGCCACCGATGCGTCGTTCTTTGCGATCATGGCCGTCGGCGCGACGATGGTGATCATTTCGGGCGGCATCGATCTGTCGGTCGGGTCGGTCTATGCGCTCGCCGGTGTGCTGACGGCGATGGCGTTGCGGCACCTGACGCACCTGGCGCCGGCCGCGCAGGTCGGCTGCGCGATGGGCCTGTGCCTCGGCCTCGGCCTGGCGTGCGGCCTCGCCAACGGGCTGATGATCGTCGGGCTGCGCGTCCACCCGTTCATCATCACGCTGGGGATGATGTGGGTTTTCCGCGGGATTGCGTTCGTCGCCAGCAAGGCGCAGAGCATCCTGTTGCCGCGGCCCGTCACCGAGGCGGTCAAATCGACGCTGGGGTTCGGCGAATCGCTCTACCCCGTTCCGCTGATCGTGATGCTGGCGATTACGGCGGCGGGGGCGATCTACCTGACGCGCACGGTGATGGGGCGCCACCTCTACGCCGTGGGGGGCAATGCCGAGGCGGCGCGCTACGCCGGCCTGCGGCTGGGGCCGATCCTGGTCGGCGTTTATGCCATCTCGGGCCTGACCGCCGGTATCGCGGCCTTTCTCGGCAGCGGATTCTACGGCTCGGCCTCCTGCGCCGACGCCACCGGCTATGAGCTCTATGTCATCGCGGCGGCGGTCGTGGGGGGCGCGTCGCTCGCGGGGGGGCGCGGCAGCGCCGTCAACGCCATGCTCGGCGCGCTGCTGATCGTGCTGATCCGCCAGTCGATCCGCACGCTGCATTTCGACCAGAACTACGAGTGGATTATCATCGGGTGTGCTATCGTCGTGGCGGTGGTGCTGGATCAACTCAATGCGCGGCTGGCCGCGCGCCGGTTGGCGCGGGGCCGCTGAGCCGAGGACGAAGGGCTCGAGCCGAGAGCCGAATTTTGGGGCGGGCCTTTGGGGGCGATTACGAGGACGAGAGACGAGAGACGTATTCTGACGAGAGACGTATTCTTGCGTAAGGAGTGAGAACCATGAATCGCATCCAGGGATGGATGGCGCTGCTGATCGCGGCGGTGCTGCTGGCGGGGTTGGCGGGCTGCGGCGAGGCGCCGGAGATGCCCGAGGGGGAGCCGGCGGCGGAGACGGCGCCGGCCTCAACGCCGTCGGCCGTGGCCACGCCGCGGTTTGAATCCGGTATGATCCCGCCCGCGATCGTCATACCGACCGTGACGCCCGACGCGGCGTCGGCGACCGAACTGCCCGACGCCGTGACGATCGCGATGATCGCCAAGAGCTCGACCAATCCGGTCTTCCTCTCGGCGCGGACGGGGGCCGAGGCAGCCGCGCGCGAGCTCTCCGAGCGCCACGGCGTGACGATCACGATCGACTGGCGCACGCCGCCCACCGAAGACGGTCAGGTGCAGGCCCAGCGCATCGCGCAGGCGGTCAATGAAGGGGCCGACGCGATCCTGATCTCCAGCTCCGACGCCGCCAAGGTGACCGGCGCGATCAACGATGCCGTCGCCCGCGGCGTGCCGGTGATGACGTTCGACAGCGACGTCCCCGAATCGGCGCGCTTCGCGTTTTACGGCGTCGACGACATCCAGACCGGCCAGGCCGTGATGCGCGAACTGGCCGGGCAGCTCGGCGGCGCCGGCCGGATCGCGATCCTCGCCGGCAATCAGAACGCGCCCAACCTGCGCCGGCGCGTGCAGGGGGTCGAGCAGGAAGCCGCGAACCATCCGGGGATTGAGATCGTCGGCGTGTTCTATCATGCCGAAACGCCGCAGGATGCCGCCGCCGAGGTCCTGCGCGTGATGAACGCCTATCCCGACATCGACGGCTGGGCGATGATCGGCGGGTGGCCGCTGTTCACCACGACGCTGCTGACCGATCTGAATCCGGAGGAGGTGAAGGTGGTCTCGGTGGACGCGCTGCCGGCCGAGCTGCCGTATATCGAGGCCGGCATCGCGCCGGTGCTGCTGGCCCAGCCCACGTACCTGTGGGGTTACGTGTCGGTTGAGAAGATCATCGACAAGCTGATGGGCCGCGACGTGCCCGAGATGAACAGGATGGAACTGGTGCGCGTGACGCGGGAGAACCTGGGGGAGTGGGCGCGCCAGCTGCGGGACTGGGGATTTGAGGACGTGCCGGAGCAATACCTGCAGATGGAGTAATGCCCCCTGCTCCAGAATCGGCGCTCGTCGCTCGTGCGCAAAACAGTCTTTCAGACAGGACAGAAACAATAGGGACGTAAGGGACACATGCAGTTCTGCCGTCCCTACGGGGACTCTGTTGCTCTTGCTACCGCGGTTCCCGCCACTGAAAGGAGCGGGCTGAAGTCTGCCGCCCCTGACGGGACTGCTCCGCTGATGAATCGGCAAGGGCTGGGTTGTTCGAGTCGGCCGTGCCCCCTTTTCATCCCTCGTAGTGAACCGCAGGTTGATGAGCAACTCGAAATCGCCCCCATAGGCCCTGCGCTCTCAGGGGCGACAGGGGAGGGCATCCGCTCTGAAAAATTGGGCTGATTTCGCCGTTGCACAAGCACCCGGCGGTTGGGCTATAATCCTGAATTGCTGCCCTCGTTGCAGGGCAGCGCGGGAGGGGCTCGCCGGCCGATTCAGGGCCGCCCTTCCGTTCGCGGCGGATCGCCGTCAGGTCGGGGCGTAGCGCAGTTGGTAGCGTGCGCGGTTCGGGACCGCGAGGTCGCTGGTTCAAGTCCAGTCGCCCCGACCATCTCTTCCACATCGTAAGAATATCAGGAAAATTGAGAGAATCCGGGCGCTTCCGGTCGCCGGCTAGTCGGCGTCGGCGGCGTCGCCCGGCGTTTCGGCGCCGGCGCGCGCCATCGGCAGCACGCCCCGCTTGCTGTCCAGGTAGAATTCGGCCAGCAGGCGGGCCTCGGGGCAGAGCGACGCCAGGTCCAGCGCGGCGGCGTTCTCGCGGTGACTGCGCCCGGGGGCGTTGACCTGTCTCAGGACGCGCTTGATTTCGAGCCGCGCGGCCGGCGCGATGCCCGCCCGTTTCATCCCGACGCTGTTCAGACCGCGCACCCGCGCCGGGTGCCCCTCCACCAGCGCGAACGGGGGCACGTCCTTGTTGACCCACGACAGCCCGCTGACCATCGCCATCGCGCCGATGCGCACGAACTGGTGAAAGACCGCGTTGCCCGAGAGATTGGCGCGGTCGCCGACGGTGACATGGCCGGCCAGCAGGACGCCGTTGACCAGAATCACGCGATTGCCGATCTGACAGTCGTGCGCGACATGGGCGGTCGCCATCAGGAAGCAGTCGTCGCCGATGCGCGTTTCGCTTTCGTGGTTCAGGCCGCGGTGAATCGAGACGTATTCGCGGATGACGTTGCGGTCGCCGATGACGAGGCGCGTGGGCGAGCCGTCGAAGCCAAGATATTGCGGCGGAAAGCCGAGCGTGGCGCCGGTGTAGACCTGGTTGTCGGCGCCGAGCGTCGTCGTGCCCTGGATGTGGACCAGCGGCCCGATGCGGGTGCGGTCGCCGAGCGAGACGCCGGCTTCGATGATCGAATGGGGCCCGATCTCGACATCGACGCCGAGCTGGGCGGTGGGATGAATGATGGTCGGCACGATGGTCAGCCTTGTGGCTCGCGTGGTTGAAGGATCAGCAGCACGCCCGGCGAAGCGGAACCGCCCGCCATCGGCCGCCCGCCGCGCGCCACGGGCATCTTAATCTAGGAGTGCAACTGGGGATAAGCAAGTCCATTGAACCGGGCCAGGGGGCGCAGACGGCATCCCGGGTCAGCGGCTCCGCGGCGTCGTTGACGCGCGGCCCGGGCCGGGCGAGAATGCTTCAAAACGCTCGCCAAGTCGTTCTTGTGTCTCTGATGTCCTTGATGTCCCTGCCGGTACCCGATTCACGACGAAACAGACAGAAGGGCGGGTTTTCGAGAGCCGAAGACGAGGGACGACTTTCTAGCTGAGGGGTGGAATGAAAGAGCGGAATCTAGACGGAAAGCTGGCGGTGGTGACGGGCGCGAGCCGGGGAATTGGCCGGCATATCGCCCGGGCGCTGCACGCGGCGGGGGCGACGGTCGCCATCACCGGCCGCAATGCCGAGACGCTCGCCGACGCGGCGCGGCGCATCGGCGCCCATTGTCATCCGTACGTCTGCGACCAGCGCTCCGAAACGGCGGTTCAGACGATGGCGCAGCAGGTGCTGGCGGAACGGGGAACGCCCGACATCCTGGTAAACAACGCCGGCGTCGGCGGCGGCGGACCGGTGGAAAGCCTGTCGCTCGCCGAATGGGACCGGATCATCGGGACCAACTTGACGGGCGTCTTCCTGACGACGCGCGCCTTCGTGCCGGCGATGAAGGCGCGCAGTCGCGGCGACATCTTCATGATCGGTTCGATGAGCGGCAAGAAGGGGGACCCGGGCGCGACGGCGTATGCCGCGAGCAAGTTCGGGCTGCAGGGGTTCTCCCAGGCGCTGACGTACGAGGTGCGCGGGCACAACATCCGCGTGATGGTGCTCAACCCCAGCAGCGTCGACACGCGCGAGGACGAAGGGCCGGAATACGGCACGGGGCTGCATCTGCACGCCGCCGATCTGGCCGAGATGATCGTGCACCTGGCCTGCCTGCCCGGCCGCACGCTGTTCCGCGACATGGATATCTGGGGCACGAACCCGTAACGCGAGATGAAAGGCGAAAGAGTGATGGTCAATCACATTGTGCTGTTGAAAGTCCGCGCCAACGTGCGGCCGGAGGTCGTGGAGGGCCTGTTCGGTGAACTGGAAGCCTTGCGAGACAAGATTCCGGGCATCACGTCGTTCACGGGGGGGCCGTACTCCGGTCCCGAGGGGATCAACAAGGGTTTTACGCACGGGTTCATCATGCGGTTCAGCGACGCCGGCGCGAGGGATGTCTATATGGACCATCCCGAGCACGAGGTAGTCAAGGTGCGGCTGCGGGAGGTGCTGGAAGCGGGGCCGGAGTCGCTGGTGGCGTTTGATTTCGAGGGGTGAGATTGAATCGCTGGAAGCGAAGGCACCAGCAGGCGCTTTTGCGAGGCGAGGACGAGGGACGAGAGACGAGACGAGAGACGGATTCTGCAGCGGGGGTGAACTTCAGGCCCGGTTGCCGGAGTCGGGGGGAACCGGGGGCGTGGATTCGGCCAGTTCGCGCAGCAGCCCGAAGTGATAGATTCCGGTGCCGTGCCGGTCGCTCCAGAGGATGCGCAGGCCGTAATTGCCGACGACGGAGATCTCAAGGGGTCGGATGTCGGCGGGAATCGCATCGACATCGAGCGTGCGCTGGCCGGTCATTTCGTCGCGACAGAACGCGCAGCGGCATTCGGCGCGCAGGCGGCGCCAGGTGTGGCGGGTGATGAGGCCGTCGTCCCACCGGATTTCGACCGCGTCGGGCGCGACGGCGTCGATCCGCTCGGGCCACAGGTCAGCCATGACAACTCTTTTCGCGGCCGGTCTCAGGCGGCGGATTTGCTGAACAGCGGATCGGCGGCGCGCGCCAGTTCCTGAACCGCCGCCTGTTCCTGATCGTTGAGCGGGACGTCGAGCGCGCCGCTCTGGGCCAGCCTCAGCGCCATGTCGAAGAGCTGCCAGTGCCCCGGCGGGATGGCGGCCACGACGGGCAGCCCCAGCGTGAAGCGCAGGCCGAGCGCGGCGGTGTCGGTCTCATCGATCGGAATATACCAGCACTTGTCCCACTTCTTTTCGCGGTTGCCGACCGACTGATGCGCCATGGCCTTGAGCGCGAGGCGGCCCATGTTGCGTTCGCCGGCGCGCTGGTGGATGCTCGGGCCAAACTGCCCCTTGTGCCAGGCGGCGAAATTGAACGGGAAGAGGATCGTGTCGAAATCGAACTGATCCATGGCGGCGTTGGCCGCTTCTTCGGAATGGGCGGAGAAGCCGAGGAAGCGGATCTTGCCGGCCTCGCGCGCCTTGAGGATCGGTTCCATGCACCCGCCCGGAGCGAAGGCGGCGTTGACGTCCTTCTCCACGTCGGTGATCCCATGAAGCTGATACAGATCGAAATGATCGGTCTGAAGCAGGCGGAGCGATTCGTGCAGTTCCTTCTCCGCGCCGGCGGCGTCGCGCATCCCGGTCTTGCAGGCCAGGAAGCAGCGGTCGCGATGCGGCTTGAGCGCCGGGCCGAGGCGCTCCTGCGCATTGCCGTAACTGGGGGCGACATCGAAGTAGTTGACGCCGCGGTCGACGGCTTCGGCGACATAATCGGCCGACTCCGCGGGGGTCTGGTTCATGACGATGATGCCGCCGAAACCGATGATCGACAGTTCCTCGCCGGTCCGACCGAGCGGCCGGCGCGCGACGGGCTGGAGCCCCTTGGGATTCATTTCGGCCTCCTCCTTTGCCTGAAGATAGCTGGGCGAGAGGCCGGAGACGGCTCCGGCGGCGGCCAGCGCGGCCAGAAAGCGACGACGATCCATGATGCACACCTTTCCGCGGGCGGTGTAGAGTGGGCTCGCGTCGGGACTCGCGGCCGGGGGCGAACCCGCGCGGCTCGGCATGAGCCCGGGGACCCAACGCCGAACGCGATTCCGGCACGCTTGATGACGGCGCTCATTCTACGACGGACGGGCGGGCGGTGCATCAGAAAGAACTGACTTCCAGCCGGCGGATCCGGCTGATCGTGCAGTATGACGGCGCGGCGTTTTGCGGCTGGCAGTCGCAGGCGGGTCAGCGGACGGTGCAGGACGAGCTGGAGGGGGCGCTGCAGCGGCTGCTGGGGCTCAGCCGGCGGGTGCGCGTGACGGCCGCGGGGCGGACCGACACGGGCGTTCACGCGCTGGCGATGCCGGTGCACTTCGATTTGCGCCATCCGATCCCGACGGAGAACCTTGCCGTCGCGCTGACGATATTCCTGCCCGAGGAGATTGGCGTGCTGGACGCGGCCGAGGCGCCGCCCTCGTTCGACGCCCGCCGCCGGGCGATCCTCCGCTGGTACCGCTACCAGATCCTGCGGGAGCGGCTGCGCCGGCCGCTGGCGCCGCGCGGCTGGCGAGTGACCCGGCCGCTTGACCTGGAGCGGTTGGCATGGGGGCTGGAGCAGTTGCGGGGGACGCATGATTTCAGGGGCTTTCGATCCAGTCAGTGCCAGGGGAAGCGGACGGTGTTGACGATGGAGCAGGCAACGCTGACCGAGGCGGGGACGTTGCTCGCCCTCGACTTCAAATGCCGGTCGTTTCTGCATCACATGATCCGGTTCATGGTGGGGAGCCTGGCGGCGTTGGCGGGGGGGCGGCTGTCGCGCGAGCGATTCCTGCGGATCCTGGAGCAGGGCGAGCGGCCGCAACTGGCGGCGTGCGCGCCGCCGGGGGGGCTGTGCCTGATGGGCGTGGCCTACAGCGAAGCGGAGCGCGAAGAGCTGCTGGCGCGGACGCCGCCGCCGCCGAGTTTTTGAACAAGTATCGGATAGGAAACACGAAACGCGAATTTCAAAATCCGAAACAAATTCGAATCTGGAATGCCAACAAAAACAGGATTGATCGCGAAGCCGAGACGAGGAAAAAAGAACGTCCGGCCTGGCGGCCGGACGTTCCGGGATGAATGAGAAATGTATCAGTGCGTTGGTACGGCCAATCAGCACATCTTCAAAGCGGGTTAGGGGTTACTGCGACTCCGGTTCCAAGAGGGTTAAGCGGCGGTCCGGCTCACTGCGCCAGGAGGCTTTTCTCGATCTGCTCGACGAGGGCCAGATCGGGATTGGGATCGACCTGAACGCCGTTGCCGAAGCGGTCCAGATCCAGATGCATCAGTGCCCATTGATTGTTGGTCTGATGCGCGACGACGTGACCCTGGTCGTCCTTGCCCCAGTAGATGGCGTCCCAGACGTTGTTGCCGAAGCGGATCTGGAGCCGACTGCCGCGTCGCGGCGGGGCGGGCTGGGGATCGTCCGGGGGCCGCGCGGCCGGGGCCTCGGGTTGAGCTTTGGGGCTCGGCACCGGGGTGCGGGCGGCCGGCGGGGCGTCCGCAGGAGCGCCCATCGCGTCGGGCAGTTTGCGGACGTCGTCGTAACTGTAGCAGTGAAAGACGATCAGATCGCGGTTCCACCGCATCTCCTGTTGCATCCGCTCCAGCCAGACCGGGGGAATTGCGCCAAGCTCTTCCACCGGGTAGGCATCGAGTGCGACCCCCTGGGTCTTGATCGACCCGTTGGGGAAGAGCGCCAGGACGAGATGGTACTCCTTCTGCGGCACGGGCCGCAGGTAGATGACCACCGGGCCATCGCCCAGCTTCAGGATCGCGCCGGGTTGACGGAGGAGCTGGCCGTTCGTCGGCGCGGCCGGGGCGGCCGGAGCCGGGCGAGCGGGGCCCGAGGTGACCGGCTGGGTCTTCCATTTCTTGGAAGGGGGCGCCGGTTTCCAGTCCTCCAGGAGCTTCTGGTAGCGTTCAATCTCTTCACGTTCAGTCAAGGTGGCCACTCACGGAAGTCCTGTTCAATGGGTATCGGTGTGCGGTGGGCAAAAAACCGCAGACAACAACAGGATATGACATAAAGAGACAAGCGTCAACGATGCGCGGGGAGCGCGAAACCGGCCCGGCGCATCGCTGGGAGCGCCCACTCAGCTTGTCGGGCGCGGCGCGGGAAAACTTCATCGGCCCGGTCTGCATGGGACTTTTTTCACAATTCGTCGGCAAACATCCGGGCGTAGCGGCGGAAGAGCAGCCAGCCGACGGCCAACAGAATGAGGGTCGTAACAAGACACGCGCCCAAACCC
>MVZB01000039.1 GCA_002068205.1 candidate division BRC1 bacterium ADurb.BinA292 | reverse complement strand
GCTTGCGGGGAGGGACGCCGCGAACTCGGCTTCGCTGTGCCAGGAGAGGAACAGGCGATCAATGAACTGCTGGATCGTCAGCGAACTGGTGCTGAGGATCAGCGGCCCGGCGATCCAGAAGATATCGCGATAGCCCCCCCGCTCACGCCAGCGAACCCGGAGATCGTCGAGGTTGAGCGGGGGCAGGCTGGCGTGATGCATGGCGGCCGCGGGGGAACTGGATGCGCGTCGGCCCCGGGGGCGGACGCGGGCTCATCCATCGTAGCCCGCCGGCGCGGATGCCGCAATCACCGGTCGCGTGCCAGGTCTTATGCCCCGGCCGACCCTTCCATCGTCTCCGCGCCCTCCGCCGGTTCCGTCGCTTCCGTCCCTTCCTCTTCAGGCCGCGGTTGCTTGAGGTACTTGGCGGGGTTTTTCTCCAGTTCGGCGACGCACGCCGGGCAGCACAGCCGGATCAGTTGCGTGCCGAGAACGTAATCCACCGGTTCACCGTGATCGCCCAGCGTTTCGCCGCTGACGACGCAAGTGGCGAGGGGATAATCGGCCCGCTGCGCTTCGATGACCGCCTGATCGATCTGCTCGAAGTACTGGGCCGGATCACTTTGAAATTCAGCGACGCAGGCCCGGCAGCAGAACCGCACCAAGCGGTTGTCGTGCACATAGTCGAACGGTTCGCCCATGCCGCCCAGCTTTTCGCCGCTGACGACGCACGTCTCCAGCGGATAGGTCGGCTGCTGTTGCTCGATGAGCTGCTCGTTGATCTTGATCAGAAACGACGTCGGATCCTCCTTGAACGGCGCCTCGCACGAGGGGCAGCAGAAACGGATCTCGCGTCCCTCGTATTCGATCACCACCGGATCGCCCATCGCGCCGAGCGGCTCGCCGGAGACAGGGCAGGTGGTCAGCGGGTACGGGTTGCCCTTTTTCGCCTCGGGGGATAATTCCGTTGGCGCGGCGGCGGCTTCGGGCGTTGCGGGCTGGGAATCCTCGGCCGCGGCGACGCCGGCGGGAATCGCGGTGGAGAGCAACAGCCCCAGCGCGGCCAGGAGGGCAAGCGGTCGGTTCATGGGAAACATCCTTAGGTTGAATTGGGGCGAGGGCATGTGGACGCGATGCCCCCTCTTCCCTCACGCATGCAGCGCACCAGAACGGCCGCCGAAGCCGCCCGCCCCGCGCAAAGCTTGGGAAGAGGCAACGACGCTTGAAATGCAACGGCTTAGCTCGCCATTCTGAGATCATTGCTTTGGCGCGGTTCTGGATTCGTGCCGCGCAATTCCCAGCCCGGTGATGCAGATGCCACAAATGTGATGTCGGTTTTCAGTCAGGCGCCTCCCGAGCGATCTCTGGGAGGAGCGACATCATTTGCGGATGCGGCGCCGGATCTTAAGGAACAATCTCGCTCACGTGCTCCGAAGAATTGACAAGCTCCTGTCGGATGGTAGAATGGACGCCTCACGAGCATGGCTGGTCGCCTTCCGAAAGGAGTCAGATCCAGAGAATTCAGCACATCTGGTGGATGTTCGCGGGAGAGTGCTCCCTTGCCGGAGCCGCCGAAGAAGCAAAACCGCCCAGGAAACTTTCAGGCTCAAGGACCGCGAACGGACAGAACTCTGGAGAGCGGATCGCACGGCGCCGGCAGCCGGCAAGCCGGGCGATCCCACCGACGGGGAGGCCGCGCGGCCGCGAGACGGCCGGTGGCTGAATCTCTCAGGTAAGCGGACAGAGGGGCGGAAACCGGAACACGTTTAGCTAACGGGGTTCCGATGTGTTTCCGCATCCCGCCCGTTCCACTTGAGAGGCCCATGGACGCGCAGGTTTCATTCAGTCCCAACTCCCATCACTCGCCCATGGATTCCGCACGCCTGCCGCAGTGGTTGAAGCGGCCGCTGGGCGGCGGACCGCTCTACGCCCGCACGCGCGGGGCCGTCGATTCAGGCCGACTCCATACGATCTGCGAGGAAGCGCGCTGTCCCAATCGGGGCGAGTGCTGGAGTCGCGGGACGGCGACGTTTCTGATCCTTGGCGATCGCTGCACGCGCCGCTGCGGCTTCTGCAGCGTCAAGCCGGGCCGGCCGCGCGGGCGCGTCGATGGCGACGAACCGCGCCGGCTGGCGGAAGCGGTCGCGCACATGCGGCTCGGCTATGTGGTGCTCACGTCGGTCAATCGCGATGATCTGCCCGACGGCGGCGCCGCGCATTTCCGTGACTGCATCCGCGCGATTCGGGCGGCCGTTCCCGGCATCCGCATCGAACTGCTCACGCCCGACTTCCGACGTTGCGCCGACGAAGCCCTCGCCACGCTGGCCTCCGAGGCCCCGCTGGTCTGGGGGCACAACGTGGAGACGACGCCGCGGCTCTACGCCGCTGTCCGGCCCGGCTCCAATTATCAACACTCGCTGGATCTCCTGCGCCGCGTCGCCCTCCTGCCGGGCGTGGCAGCGAAAAGCTCGCTGATGCTCGGCCTGGGCGAACGGGAAGAGGAGGTGCTGCGCGTGCTCGACGATCTGGCGCGGGTCGGGATCGAACGGCTGACACTGGGGCAGTATCTGCGGCCGACGCCCGCGCAGTTGCCGGTGGTCGAATACGTTCACCCCGACCGGTTCCACCGGCTGGCCGATGAAGCCCGCCGGCGCGGCATCCGGTGGGTGATGGCGTCGCCGTTCACGCGCAGTTCATATTTCGCCGAGGCCGAGCGGCCCGGCGGGAAAGCGGGGATTCACGCATGACCACGCCGAGTCTCCTCCGCACGCCCCTGCACGCCGCGCACATCGCGGCCGGGGCCCGCATGGCGCCCTTCGCCGGTTGGGAAATGCCGCTGCATTACGGCTCGCAGATCGACGAGCATCACGCCACGCGCAAGGCCTGCGGCCTGTTTGATGTCTCGCATATGGGCCAGGTGCGTATCACCGGTTGCGACGCGTTGAAGCTGGTGCAGGCGATTGTCACGCGCGATGTGGCCCATCTGGGCGACGGGCAATCGGCCTACTGTGCGATGTGCAACCGCGCGGGCGGTCTGCTGGACGATCTGATCGTCTCGCGGCTGGCGATGGGCGATTACCTGCTTGTGGTCAACGCCGGGACATATGAGGGGGACCTGGCACAGATGCACGCGGTCGAGCGCGAATTCGGCCCGTTCGATGCCCGGATCGACGGCTGTCGCGATGACTGGGCGATGCTGGCCGTTCAGGGCCCCGAAGCCCCCGCGGTGCTGGCGCGCGTGCTTGGCGGCGGCCTCGACCCGCCCGCGATGCGGATGATTTCCGTCGAATGGCGCGGGCAGGCCTTCTGGCTCTCAACGACGGGCTACACCGGCGAGCGTGGCGCCGAACTGATCGCCCCGGTCGAGATGGCGCGCGACCTGTGGGACGCTCTGATGGCGGCCGGCGCGCGACCCGTCGGGCTGGCCGCGCGCGACACGCTGCGCCTGGAACAGGCATTCAATCTGTCGGGACAGGACTTTACCGCGCAAAACCATCCGTTCGAGGTGCGGCTGGGTTGGGTCGTTGATCTGGACAAACCCGACTTCTGCGGGCGGGAGGCCTTGCGCGCGATCCGCGCCGGCGTCTGTCCGCGGCAGCAGTGCGGCCTGCTGCCCGAGGGCCGGAGAATCCCGCGTCATGGCGCGAGGGTCCTGCACCAGGGGAAACAGGTCGGCGTCGTCACCAGCGGCGGCTTCTCCCCGACGCTCGGCCGCCCGATCGCGCTGGGCCTGCTCCAGAGTCAGATTGTCAAATCGGAAGAACCGCTGGAAATCGATCTGGGTCGGGGCACGACGGTCCCGGCCGTCATCACGCCGCTGCCCTTCCTGCGGGCGCAACCCCTGTGAAAGGACCCGTTCATGCAGCCCGATACGCTGAGATACCGCGCAACGCACGAGTGGATTGAAGCCTCCGGCGCCGAGCGCCGCGTCGGCATCAGCTCGTTCGCTCAGGAACAACTGGGCGACATCGTCTTTGTGGAACTGCCGACCGACCTGCCGCGCGACGTGGCGGCGGGGGACGAAGTGCTGGTGATCGAGTCCTGCAAGGCCACCTCGTCGGTCTACGCGCCGCTGGCCGGCCGCGTCACCGGCGTCAATCAACGGCTGGCCGACCATCCCGAGCGCATCAATCAGGACCCGACCGGCGAAGGCTGGCTGTTCACGCTGGAGGTCGCGCCCGGCGCCGACGAATCCGAACTGCTCGATGCCGAAAGCTACCGCCGCCTTTGCGAGGCGGAAGGGTAGCGATTCGCTCCGGTCGCATTGTTCCCGCTGCATCCCCCGAAGGAGTTCGTTCATGACAGTCGCCCCGCTTCCCTCCGTATCGCTGCAGCCGCTGGATCGGCTGGTGGAACGCCATATCGGACCGCGCGCGGAGGATATCGCCGCGATGCTGGCGACCCTCGGCTTCGAGTCGCTGGCGGAACTGGTGGCGGCCGTCATCCCCGATTCGATCCGCACGCGCGAGCCGCTGGGGATTGGGCCGGCGCGCGGCGAACAGGAGGTGCTGGCCGAGCTGCGCGCGATCGCCGGCCGCAACCGCGTCGCTCGCTCGTATATCGGCATGGGGTACTACGGCTGCCATACGCCGCCGGTGATCCAGCGCAACATCCTCGAAAACCCGGCGTGGTATACGCAATACACGCCGTATCAATCGGAGATCGCGCAGGGGCGGCTGGAGGCGCTGCTCAACTTCCAGACGATGGTGAGCGATCTGACCGCGCTGCCCATCGCGAACGCCTCGCTGCTGGATGAAGCGACGGCGGCGTGGGAGGCGGCGGTGATGTGCCGCGCGATCGCCAACCCCGGGCGCGGGGAGAGCACCCGCAACCGGTTCCTGGTCGATCGCGGATGTCATCCGCAAACGATCGCGCTGCTGAAGGCCCGCGCCGACGCCGTCGGCATGCGCATCGAGGTGGGCGCGGTCGACCAGATGGAACTGGCGGCGGATGTCTGCGGCGTGCTGGTGCAATACCCCGCGACCGATGGCGCCGTCGAGGATTACGCGCCGCTGACGGGGCGGGTTCACGACGCCGGCGCGTTGGTGGCGTGCGCGACCGACCTGCTCGCGTTGACGCTGCTGCGTCCGCCGGGCGAGTGGGGGGCCGACATCGCCATCGGCTCGTCGCAACGTTTCGGCGTGCCGATGGGCTATGGCGGCCCGCATGCGGCGTTTCTGGCGACGCGCGAGGAGTTCAAGCGCCAGTTGCCGGGGCGGCTGGTCGGCGTGTCGCGCGATGCAGCCGGCAAACCGGCGCTGCGGCTGGCGCTCCAGACGCGCGAGCAGCATATCCGCCGCGATCGGGCCACCTCCAACATCTGCACCGCCCAGGTGCTGCTGGCGGTGATGGCGTCGATGTATGCGATCTATCACGGCCCTCAGGGGCTGAAGGCCATTGCGCTGCGCACGCATCGGTTTACCGCCGCGCTGGCCGCGGGCCTGCGTCGGCTGGGCCACACGATTGATCCGGGCCCCGTGTTCGATACGCTGCGGGTGCGGCTGGATCCTGAGGCACAGGCGCGCCGACTGAGCCGCGCCGCCGGCGCCGGCATCAATTTGCGCATCTGGCACGATGGGTCGCTCGGGGTTTCGCTGGATGAAACGGTGACGCTCGACGACCTGTCGGTGCTGCTGTGGATTTTCGCCGCCGACGGGGAGGTGCCGCCCGACGCCGCCGAATTGGTCGGCGCCGCCGACGACCTGATCCCCGACGCGCTCGCGCGCACGTCGCCCTTCCTCACCCATCCGGTGTTCAACACGCATCACTCCGAGCACGAGATGCTGCGCTACATTCACCGCCTGCAGTCGCGCGATCTTTCGCTCGTCCATTCGATGATCCCGCTCGGCTCGTGCACCATGAAACTCAACGCGACGGCGGAGATGCTGCCGATCACGTGGCCCGAAATCGCGAATCTGCACCCGTTCTGCCCGTCGGAACAGGCCGAGGGCTACGGCGTCCTCGTCCGGCAACTCGAGCAGTGGCTTGCCTCCATCACGGGTTTCGCGGCGACCTCGCTGCAACCCAACGCCGGCTCGCAGGGCGAATACGCCGGATTGATGGCGATTCGCGCGTGGCATGCCTCGCGCGGCGAGGGGCGCCGCAATGTCTGCCTGATCCCGGTCTCGGCGCACGGCACCAACCCCGCCAGCGCGGTGATGGCGGGCTTCCGGGTGGTGCCGGTCGCCTGCGACGATCAGGGCAACATTGACCTGGCTGATCTACAGGCGCGGGCCGAGGAACATGCCGAGCGGCTCGGCGCGATCATGATCACCTACCCCTCGACCCATGGGGTCTTCGAGGAGAGCGTGCGCGAGGTGTGCGCTGTGATTCACCGTCACGGCGGTCAGGTTTACCTGGATGGCGCGAACATCAATGCGCAGGTGGGACTCTGCCGGCCGGGCGAGTATGGCGCCGACGTGTGCCATCTGAACCTGCACAAGACGTTCTGCATTCCGCACGGCGGCGGCGGTCCCGGCGTGGGACCGATCTGCGTCGCGGCGCATCTGGCCCCCTTCCTGCCCGGCCATCCCTTCACCGCGGGCGAGGGGAGCGCCGTCGGCCCCGTCAGCGCGGCGCCGCAGGGCAGCGCCGGCATCTTGCCGATCGCGTGGATGTATATCGCGCTGATGGGCGATGAGGGGTTGACGCGCGCCAGCGAAGTGGCGCTCCTCAACGCCAACTACATGGCCAACCGCCTGCGCGAGCACTATCCATTGCTGTTTACGAACCGCAAGGGGCGCGTCGCGCACGAGTTCATCCTCGATCTGCGTCCGCTCAAGAAGTCGGCGGGCATCGACCCGGAAGACGTGGCCAAACGGCTGATCGACTACGGCTTTCACGCGCCGACGATGTCGTGGCCGGTGGCCGGCACGCTGATGATCGAACCGACCGAGAGCGAACCGCGGGCGGAACTGGACCGGTTCTGCGACGCGATGATTGCGATCCGGCAAGAGATCCGCGAAATCGAGGAGGGGCGGGCCGACCGCGAGAACAATCTCCTGAAGAACGCGCCGCACTCGATCCAGGCCGTCGCCGCCGATGAGTGGCCGCACCCTTACAGTCGTGAGCGGGCGGTGTATCCCGCGCCGTGGCTGCGCGAGGCGAAGTTCTGGCCGGCCGTCGGCCGCGTCGACAACGCCTGGGGCGACCGCAACGTCGTCTGCACCTGCCCGCCGGTGGAAGCGTGGGAAGGATGATATTCTCGAGATCGAAGGCCTGAAACATGCTCCCCTGGGCAAAGGCTTCCTGCATCCATTCAAGGTTGACTTGAAACTGCGGAGCGAGATCTCCGTGCAGAAGGAAAATCTTGGGACCGGGCAACCGCGGAACAACCACGTCGATGTCCTGCGTGGAGCGTGGTTCGCCGTAAAATGCCGAGACGATACCGCCCCTCAGATGATAGGGAATCTCGGATTTCTCGACTACGGGGATCAGGCGCCGAAGCATCTATTCGTTGTCGGGCTCATGGCTCATGTTCAGCCACTTGACGGTTCAACTCCAGCGCGCGTTTTTTACGCCAGTTCATCCGTTCCGCAATCTTCCACGAAATCTCCCGCTCCGAAAGTTCAGGATGTTTCGCGCGCAGTTGCTGCCGGAGGATACTCACGACCAGTTCATGCATCCGCGTTGCTCGCTCCACTCGCTCGTGCGGCGGCATCTGGCGGATCTTGTCTTCGTAGAGCCGCTGTATATCGGTGCGCGGGACGCCGGGTTCCATGATCAGCTTCCTCTCGCGCTCGGTTGCGCCGCCGCCACCAGTTCCCCTTTCGCCTCCGCTCGCGCCTTGGCCGCGGCGATGAATCCGCGGAACAGCGGGTGCGGGTCCAGCGGCCGCGACTTGAATTCGGGATGGAACTGGCAGCCGACGTAAAACGGATGGCCGGGGATCTCGATCATCTCGACGAGCTTGGTGTCGAGCGTTGTCCCGGCCAGCCGCAGCCCATGCTCCTCGAATAGTGCGCGGTACTTGTTGTTGACCTCGTAGCGATGACGGTGGCGTTCGGAGATCTGCGTGGTGCCGTAGAGCTGCGCCGCCAGGCTCTCCTCGTGCAGCCGGCAGGTGTAGGCGCCCAGCCGCATCGTGCCGCCCATTGTTGTGATCGTCTTCTGGGTCGCGAGCAGATCGACCACGGGGTAGGGGGTGTCCTCGTCGAATTCGCGGCTGTTGGCCCCCTCCAGCTTGCAGACGTTGCGGGCGAACTCGATCAGCGCGCACTGCATGCCCAGGCAGATGCCGAAGTAGGGGACGCCGTTCTCGCGGGCATACTGGGCGGCGAGCAGCTTGCCCTCGATCCCGCGCTGGCCGAATCCGCCGGGGATCAGGATGCCGGCGAGGTCGCCCAGGCGCTCGGCGACGTTCTCGGCCGTCAGTTGCTCGCTGTCGATCCGATCGATCTCCAGATGGACGTTGTTGGCGATCGCGCCATGACGCAGCGCCTCGTAGATGCTCTTGTAGGCGTCCTGCAATTCGACGTATTTGCCGGCCACGCCGATGCGCAGCGTGTCGGGGATGCTGTCGACGCGCTGCATCAGACTGCGCCAGCGGTCGATCTGGGCCTCGGTCCGGTTCAGGCCCAGCCGCTTGATGATGGCGCGGTCGATCCCCTGCTCGGCGTAGAGCAGCGGGATGCGGTAGATGTCGTCGGCGTCGCGCGCCTCAAACACCATGTCGGGCCGGACGTCGCAGAACAGGGCGATCTTCTGGCGCTGGCTCTCCCCCACCCCCGCCGCGGCGAGGTACGGCACCAGCACCAGGTGAATATACATGCAGTGCTCGCGGCCGATGTCGTAGGGAATCTGGCGGATCGCCTCGAGGAACGGCTGCGACTCGATGTCGCCGACGGTGCCGCCGATCTCGCACAGGATCGCGTCATAGCTGTCCTGGTCGGCCAGCCGGAGGATCGAGCCCTTGATCTCGTCGGTGATGTGCGGGATGACCTGGACGGTGGAGCCGAGGTACTCGCCGCGCCGTTCCTTGCTGATCACCGAGTAGTAGATCTGGCCGGTGGTGACGTTGTTCAGCCGGCTCATCGTGACGCCGGTGAACCGCTCGTAGTGCCCCAGGTCGAGGTCGGTTTCCGCGCCGTCGTCGGTCACGAAGACCTCCCCGTGCTGAAACGGGCTCATCGTGCCGGGGTCGACATTCAAGTAAGGGTCAAGCTTCATCATCGTAATATTATAGCCGTGAGACTTCAGCAACGTGCCGACCGACGCCGAGGCGATGCCCTTGCCGAGCGAACTGATCACGCCGCCGGTGATGAAGATGAACTTGGTCATGAACGGGTCTCCTTATGCGGTATCGGGAGAGGGGAGTGGAGTAAGCGGATCGAGCGAATAGCCCTGGGCGGGTTGGCAATCGGACGGCTCCAAAGTCATATTGCCACCCCATCCCGGTCCACGTTCATCATGAACAGGTTGTAGCGCACGTGCTCCTTTTCGAACTGGGCGCGGGTCATGACAACCGGGAAGATCGACAGATCGTATTCCAATCCGAATTCGGTCGCCAGGTGATGGATTGACTTGCGCGACTGACTGTTATCGTTCTCCAGCACCAGCAGCACGTCATAGTCGGAATCGGGACGAGCGTCGCCACGCGCGCGATCCATACACCACCCTCCGATGCAAAGGGGCTTCCAGCGCCTCCAACCGACGGCGGAAATCCAGCATGATTTGATGGTCTTGATGAGAATGCATCGCCGCCCTCATGCGCCTCTGGTCTGCAGGAGGGCCAGTTCCTCGGGTGTGTCGACCCCGATCGAGTCGTGTTCGACCTCCACGACGCGGATGCCGACGCCATTCTCCAGAAACCGCAGTTGCTCAAGCCGCTCGCGCTGTTCGAGCGGCGTCGGCAACCAGGCGGCGAACTGGCTCAGAACCGCGCGCCGGAACGCATACAAGCCCAGATGTTTCAGCCCCCAACAGAAGCCTGGGGCTTCGCGCTCGGCGGCCGTCAGCCGGTCGGGCGAGGGGAGCGGCGAGCGGGAAAAATACAGCGCGCGCCCCTCGGGCGTCAGCACGACCTTGACCACGTGCGGCGACCGGAAATCGGCTTCGTTCCGGATCGGGACGGCCGCCGTCGCGACGCCGCAATCCTTTGCTTCCGCCAGCGCAATCGCCACGGAATCAATCACCTGCGGATCGATCCGCGGTTCGTCCCCCTGGATGTTGACAAGAATCTCCCATTCCTCGTCGGCCCGGAGCGAAGCGGCGATCCGGTCCGTCCCCGACGCACAGTCGCTCGGGGTCATCCGGGCCTCGAACCCGGCCTCTTCGACCGCGGAGGCAATTCTTTCATCATCGGTCGCAACCCAAAGCCGCTCAAGCATCCGGGCGCGCGCGACGTTCTCGCAGACGTGGACGATCAGGGGCCGGCCGTGCAGCAGCGCCAACGGTTTCCCCGGGAAACGGGTGGCGCCGTAACGGGCGGGTATGACTCCAGCGATTCTCGGTCCCATCTGCAAGCGTCCTTCACGCCGCCCTGCGTTCTGCTGAGCCGCAAAGCCTTCTAATCAATGACTTTATTCAGCGGATATTCGATAATCCCGCGAGCGCCGGCCCGGCGCAGTGCCGGGATGATCCGTTTCACCTCGGCCTCCTCGGTAATGATTTCGATCGCCACCCAGTCCGAATCGGCCAGATGCGAAATCGTCGGCGAGGTAAGCGCCGGCAGAATCCGGGTCACCTGCTCCAGATTGCGCTTGGGGACGTTCATCTTCAGGCCCACTTTCCCTTCCGCCGCGATGGCCGATTGAAGCAGTAAGGCCATGTTTTCCAGCTTTTCGCGTTTCTGGGGATCCTGCCAGGCCTGCTTATTGGCAATAAACCGCGTGGTGCTTTCCAGGAGGGTCTCGACGATGCGCAGCTTGTTCGCCCGCAGCGAACTGCCGGTTTCCGTCACTTCGACGATCGCATCGACGAACTGCGGCGCCTTGATTTCGGTGGCCCCCCAACTGAACTCCACGTCCGCCTGGACGCCGTGCTGTTCCAGATACCGGCGCGTGAGCCCGACGACCTCGGTGGCGATGCGCTTGCCCTCCAGATCCTTGACCGACTGGATTGAGCTGTTTTCCGGCACGGCCAGAACCCAGCGGACCGGCCGCGCCGAGACCTTGGCGTAGATCAGCTCGCACACCTCGTGAACGTCGGCGCCGGTCTCCATAACCCAGTCGTGGCCGGTCAGGCCGGCGTCGAAGGCGCCCGACGCGACGTAGCGCGCCATCTCCTGGGCGCGGATCAACACGGCTTCGATTTCGGGGTCGTCGCTATCGACAAAGTAGGAGCGGCCGGAGACCGAAAAATAGAACCCGGCCTTGCGGAAGAGCTGCAAGGTTGCCTCCTGCAGGCTGCCCTTGGGCAAACCCAGCTTGATCAGGGGGGCCATGACGCGGTACTGCCTTTCACAGAGATGGGGTCGATTTCTGGCCGAGAATCCGGACCGGCGTGCCGACGCGGACCAGATCATACAGCTCCTCAACATCCTGCTTCACCAGCCCGACGCAGCCGTTCGAGGAATAGGTGCCGATGGACTCCGCATCGATCGCCTCGTGGATTCCCAGGCTGCCCGAAAAGCCCATCCAACGCGATCCCAACTGGTTGCCCGGCGCGTTGGGTTCATAGTGCTCGTTCGTCTTGGGATCGGTCCAGGCGGGGTTCTCCTTCTTGTTCTGAATGCGGTACTCCCCGGGCGGCGTCTGATAGTCGTATTCGCCCGTGCGGACATCGTAGCGCTTGAAGAACTTCCCTCCGTTGTAAACGGTCAGCGTGTTGTCGGTCTTGTTGACGACCAGTTCCAGGTCGAGTTTGGGAATTTTCAGGCGCCGGCCGATGCTGAGCATGCGCGGGTTTTCAATCCCATTGACGCGCATGATCAGGTCAGGGGAGACGCCGAACCGCTTGGCGATGCCGGCGATCGTGTCGCCTTTCGCGACCACATACAGCTCGTCCTCACCGAAGGGCTGCGGCGAGAGGAGCATGCGCGTATTGAGCAGGCCGAGGTTGTGTTCAACCCCCCGGCGGACGGGCGAGCCCTCCGGCACCCGGGCCAGCAGCGCCTCCAGCCGGGCCTTGGCTTCCTCGGCCTTGCCCTGAGCCAGCTCGATCCGCGCCTGGGCCAGTTCCGCCTCATCCTTCACCGGCTGGCTGGCCGGTTGGGCCAGAACGGCTTCGACATAGCCCTGGGCGCCTTGGATGTTGTTCCGCGCCAGCTCCGCCTGCGCCAGACGGAGCGTCGCCTGCGCCCAGGCTTCCTGCGGCGGTCGGACCCAGGGTTGGCCTTCCGACAGGACCAGGGCCGCCAGCCGCTGAGCGGCGGCGTCATCGCCGTAGGCTTCCATCGCCTCGAATCGCATGGAGATGATCTGCGCCACCCACGGCTGGCCCGGTTTGCTCCGTTCCATCCGGGTCGCCAGAATCTGTTCGGCTTCCTGGGGCGAGCCGGTGTCGAGCAGCGTGCGCGCTTGCGCAATTTCCCCTTGGACGGCTCTCACCTGCCACCAGTGGTAGCCGAAAACGCCGACGACGCCCAGGGCGACCAGGATCAGGAGGATCAGGATCGTGGTGAAGGTGGTCTTGATGGAAGCCATGGCTGGCTCGCTTTGGGGGGCCGCGCGGGGAAAAACGGGCCCAAAATAAAAAACCCGTCGCCAGGAAGACCTGGTCGGTCCCCCAGCCACGGGATTTAAGCCTAGCGGGGGACGAGGGGGATTGTCAAGCCGAGGGGACGGGGGTTTTTGCGGCCCCTCGGGCCGTTATTATCCGTCATGGAAACCCCCTTTCGCCCCGAACCTTCACATGCGGCTGGCAGCCGTAAACAATGTAGAATGAGGACGAAACGGATCAGATCGCACAATCGATCCATAACTTCGTTAAATTACCATTTAACGAACATCGACTTGGGTCGAAAAAAAGAGGGCTGCCAGCCTTCTCTTGGGCGGCCTATGAACCGGCGGTTCAGTCCGTTCGGAAAATAGGGCGGTTGCCGACTCCCGAGGACGAGGGACGGTGGACGAGAGCCGAAATCTCAGGGAACTCCCTGGGCTCGACGGCGAGGATGAGGGACGAGCGACGTTTGAGGATGAGGGACGAGCGACGTTTTCAGAGCGAGGGCAGGCGTCGTGCGACGGGCTTTTCGGAATTCCATCCCTTCCGCGCGCCGCTCACCTCGCCGCGCGGAGCACTCTCCCGACCGGCCGCTCCGCCGACGGGAGCGCGCCGGGCGGATCGCCGGCCCGGCCCAAGCAAAATCCCCCGGCCGATCCGAGGACCAACCGGGGGACGATCGAAAGAACTCGTTCGCCTGGAAGGGGGCTAGTAGCGTTCCATCTTGCGCAGCATCTTCAACATGCGACGCCGCTGTTTGCGCTTGGCGGCTTCGTGTTTGCGGCGGCGGCGGACGCTGGGCTTTTCATAGTACTCGCGTCGGCGCAGTTCCGCCAGAATGCCCGATTTCTGGCACTCCTTCTTGAAACGTCGAAGCGCCTTGTCAATCGGCTCGTTGTTGTCGACGAAGATCAGGCTCAAGACGGATTCACCTCCCTCCGGGTCGAAAATGGATGCTCCGGGCGGCCGGCGGCGTATCGGTCGCTTCCGCCGGACCCGAACGCAACATTCTGCGCGGATTGGCGTTTTGTGTCAATCTGGATCGATCAAGTTTCCGCCATCCTGGCGCGGCGATCAGACCAACTCCAGGATGCCCAGTTCCAGGCACGCATCGGCCAGATGGCGGATCCCGCCGCCCAGTTTGATCAGCCGCTGCTGGAGCGACCGGGAAGGCCAACGGTTGACCTGCCGGCCCACACAACCGGCCAGCGCTCCGCATCCCCGCAGCAGCACGGCCGGCGGCTGAATCGTCTCGCGCCACTCGCGCCGGATCGCTTCGACGGCCTCGAGCGTCTGCCGGGCCGGATCGTTCAGCAGCGGCTTGAGGAAGTCGAACGCATCAGCCTTATCGAACGGGATACCGCGGGCCGAACAGACCAGCGCCGGCAGCAGCAGAACCAGCGAGACGAGATATTTGGCCGTGTAACGATCGGCCAGTTTGTCCGGTTGGCCGAGAAGGTCCAGGATCCCCCGCCGCGCCTGCGCCAGATTGGATAGCCCCTGATGCCGGTCCCCGTAGACGCGGACGAACTGAACGTAAGGGCGGCTCTCCATGGTCATTGCCCGACCCAGCGTGGCCAGGGGAAGCAGCGACTCGCTGTAGGCGTCCCAGTCGCTTTCGAACAGAACATAGGGGCCATGATGATGAAGCGCATCGGCCGCGGCCAGCAGCGGGGCGATCTGACGGCAGGTTCTGACGGTCCGCGTCAGGCTGCTCGTGGCCGTGATCGCGTCATCATCGAAGATCAGGCAGAGATCGACATCGGAGAACCGCGGCCAGGCTTCCTCGCGCGCCAGGCTGCCGAACAGGATCGGGTCGATACTGCGCGGCGTTCCCTTGCGCAGCCTCCGAATCAGGCGCGGCAGCGTGGCCAAGCGCCGTTCGGCCCGCCAGCGATCAGCCAGATTCCGCGAATAGCCGGGAATGTTCAACCGCACGCGGTCGGGAGGATGCTTCAGCGGCGGCTGCTCCTGTCGCAACGCCGTATAGACTTTGCGCAGCCAGCGGCAGATGGAGTGCAGATCCGTGAACTCGACATAATCTGCCCGCAGGTGCCGGCCCAGTCCCATGGCGCTCATCAGCCCTTCGATCGTGTCGATCCCAGGGTGGGGCAGCAAGTCGCCCAGTTGGATTCGGCAGTGCCCGCGCCATTGGCGCAGGGTCGCGCCCCAGGTCGGTTGCGGCCAGCACAGCTCGGCCAGCGCCTGGCGCACGACCCGTATCGCCCGGCGCCAGGCGTCGACGACCTCCGGCGGCGCATCAAACTGGCCGGCCACCTGCCCGGCGGCGGCGGCCAGGGCGGCCTCATAGCGGCGATCCAGTTCTTTCTGAATGTCCGTTGGACGCGTCGCCATTCAGTCGTGGTCCTCCATAGAGATTTCCGCTTCCCTTTCGTCCGTCGGCGGCGCCGGACCGGTCTACGGCTGGGCCTCGCGGCTGGAGTCTGTGGCGATCCCGGGCTCCGCTCCCGGTCCCACGAAGACGGTGCCCCGGTAGCCCGGTTCATGCTTGATGCGCATGTAGAACCGCCCCTCGGCCTTCAGTTTTTCGAACCGCGCCCGGTCGCGCTCCTTGATTACCCGGGCCGGATTGCCGCCGACCACGGTGCAGGGCGGCACGTCGCGCGTCACGACCGAACCCATCGCCACCACCGCCCCCTCGCCAATGGTGACCCCTGGACAGATCAGAACGTTTGCCCCGATCCAGGCATGCGATTCCACCCGGACCGGCTTCAGATACGAGACATGGTCGTAGGGCAGCGCGTCGGCCTGTTCGTACCGGTGATTGGACGTGTGGATCTGGACGTGGGGCGAGAACGAGATGTTGTCGCCGATGGTGATGCCGCCGATGCCATGGAAGGCAGCGCCGTGCCCGATGTAGACGTAGTTCCCGATCCGGATCCGTTCAGGATTCTCAAATCGCGAGCGCGGCACGATTTCCACGTGGACGCCGCGGGCGGCGAACGGGATCCGTTCCGTTTCATGGCGCAGATAGGCCCGCCAGAGGCTCCGCAGGATGCCGGTGATGGGCCGCACGATCCAGTTCATGGCGCGCCTTCGCTCTTCGCGGGCTCAGCCGGAACGCCCGTCCGGCTGAACCAGGCTTCGGCCGCGCGCCGGTATTCGCGCAGCGCCATGCGGACGTAGGCCTCGGCGTGCGTCAGGTCGCTCTCCCCTCGCCAGTTGATCTGCATTGCGCGGTAACGGTTCAGCCCGGCGATCGCTTCGGCATAGTTCATCCGGCGGTCCTGCGAGGCGTGCACGGCAATCGCCGCGCGTTTCTGATCGATCACGGCCGAGATATCCACCGCGACGTTGGCCGGGCAGTGCGACCAGACTTCATAGCCCCAGACCGGCAACCCTTCGGGCAGCACATCGCGCGCGGCCTCCAGAAAGATGCGGTTGGTCGCGATGTGATCGGGATGCGCATCCATGAAGAAGGGCAGCAGGACGGCATCGGGCAGCAGGCCGTCGAGCAGCTCGCGCAGCGGGGCGGCCAGTTCGGGCTGTGACGACAGGCGCTGATCCTCGCCGGGCAGGGAATGCACCTGCGCAACGCCCAGCAGCCGGCGGCACGCCTCCATCTCCTCCCGGCGCGTTCGCGCCGTCGCCGTTTCGGTCCAGTCGGGGCGGCCCTGCTCCCCGCCCGTCATCAGGACGATCCGCACCCGCTCGGCGCGGTCCGGCTTGAGCAGGATCAGTCCGCCGCAGCCGATCGATTCGTCATCCGGGTGAGGCGCGAGGACGAGGAGCGAGCCCTCGGGCGGCTCAACCCGCGCGGGCGATTGCGCCGCGCGCCAGTCCAGCAGCGCGCGCGCGCGCAGCTCCCGCCCGAACGGTCGGGAGAGGCCCATGTAGAGCCGGTCGAGGAGTCGAAACGGCAGTTCCCTCATGCAGTTGGCCCTTGTGCCGGCTCGGCCGGCGGCGCGTTTTCCGGAACCCAGGCCGGTTGGCGGCCCTTCATCCAGGCATGCTCCGCGTGCGCGACGGCCCACCAGTCCACGCCCCAGTAGCGCGTCCCGCGCGTCAGGTCGAGCGCCCGCCCCTCCAGCTTGCCGTCACGCGCGAAGGCGGCGAACAGATCGAACCAGTGCGGGGCGGCTCGTTCACAACAGCGCCGGAACAAGTCCTCGATCAGTTCGCCGCGAAGCGGCGCCACGGCTTCCTCATAATACACTTCTCCGGCATCGACGGCTTCGACCGCCCGGTGGATCGTGAAGCCGATCCGTTCATGATCGCCGCGCGCCAGCGCCCAGTAAAGCGTGTCGGCGCCGCGATAGTCGGGCAGCAGGCCGGTATGGAAGTTGAGCGCGAGCGGCGCGACCGCCAGCGCCTCGGGCCACAGGATGCGGCACCCCATCATGACGAGGATTTCCGGCGCGGTCTCCCGCAGGCGCCGCAGTCCCTCATCACGGTTGACATTGGTCGTCTGGATCAGCGGCACGCCCTGCCGTTCAGCCAGGATATCGAGCCAGGGCAACCGCGGATTGTCCGGCCGTTCGAACCGCCGACGCAGGCCGCGAGCCAGCTTTCTGGCGGCGTAAACCCCCATCCCGGCCCGCAGCATGCGGCCGTATCGGGCCAGCAGCGAAGGCTCCGGCGCGCGCCGCCGGCGGATGATCGGGTCGATGACTACCGCCGCGGGCCGAAACGACCGCCGCCCGCATTCGCGCAGCAAGAGCCGTGCGGGCAGATTATCCAGCCCGGAGGTCAGGATCACGACGCGCGGACGGGAGATGACGGGCTGCGCGGGGGCTTCGGCCATTGGGTTCCGCTCCAGTCAGGATGGCCATCCGTTCGATCCGGGACGGGCGGCAAGCGGCGCGCCGCGGCGTCGTCCCGCCTCGACACACTAGGTTCATCCGGCCGGTTCTGCAAGGCGGCCGTGGTTTCCGCCGCTGACCGGTCGTGAACGTGCTGTGGATTGTCGTTCGTCGGCCGCGAATCGGCCCAAAAGGGTTGCAGCGACCCGGCGTTTGCCAAACAATGTCAGATTCAGCGCACGGCGCGGTTCCTCCCGAGGCAGCCGCGCGTTCAGCGCGGGGGTTGCAGCATGGCGCGGAAACGACCCGACCCTTCGGACCAAACCGCCGACTCGGTTCCGGCTTCGCGCCCCGCAGGCGAGGACGCAACGGCGAAGAAAAAGCCCCCCGCGAGAGCTGCCAAGACGGAGGCAGCCGCGCCGAAATCAGCGCGGAAGGCCGCGAAAAAGGGCCCGAAGACGCCTTCCACCGACTCGGCGAAGGCCCCGGCGACCAGGCAATCCAGGGCCGCCATGGCCGAGGCGGCCGACAAGCCGGCCAAACAAGCCGCCGCCAAGGTATCCAACACGACCAGGCAAGCCGCGCCGGCCGCTCCCCCCGCCCCACCGCTGGCGAGCCCACCGTCGGCGAAAAAGACCCGGGCGAAGAAAGAATCCAAGACAAAACCCGTCGCCGGCGCAAAGCCGTCTTCCGCACGCCGGCCGCCCCGGCCGGAGTGGCCGGAGGCTGACGAAGCGGCGCGCGATGACCGCTGG
>MVZB01000038.1 GCA_002068205.1 candidate division BRC1 bacterium ADurb.BinA292 | reverse complement strand
CCCGCCACAGTGCCTTGCGGGGCATGTGGTTTCCCCAGCCGGAACCGCCGCCGCGGGGTTCCGGGTTCCTCCTGGATGGACCGCCGAACCGCTCCAGCCCCGCCCCGCGGACTGCAACGGTAGATCGGCGGTGACCATCCCGAGGAAAGGAGGAGAAACCGACATGCTGAGACGACCCGAGAAAGTCGAGCTGGTCAACGAGCTGAGCGAGAAGCTGCGCCAGGCCCAATCGATCATCCTGACGGATTTTCAGGGGATGAACGTGGCCGAAGTGAGCGACCTGCGTTCGCAATTGCGGTCGCAGGCGATCGAGATGCGCGTGGTGAAGAATCGGCTGATTCGGCGCGCGCTATCGGACGCGGGTTGCGACAGCCTGGATTCGCTGCTGGTGGGCAATACGGCGGTGGTGTTCGGGATGAGCGATCCCGTGGCGCCGGCGAAGATCCTGGTCAAGTATGCCAAGGACAATGAGAAGCTCAAGGTCAAGGGCGGGCTGCTCGAGCGCAAGGCGCTTGATTCGGCCGGCGTGGACAACCTGTCGCGGATGCCCGGACGCCACGAGCTGTTGACGATGATGGCGCGCGACCTGAAGGCGCCCGCCACGAAGATGGCGACGGTGTTCCAGGCCGGGCTGCTCAAGGTGGCGCACGCGATGAACGCCCTGGCGCGCAAGAAGGAAGAAGCCGGCGAAGCGGCGGCGTGAGCCGCGCGCGACCGAACCGATAGCCCGATCCCCGTTTGAAGCGAGAAAGATCAAGGAGCAAGAGAACGATGGCAGAGACGTTAACGCCCGATCAGGTGCTGGAAGCGGTGGAACAGTGGTCGCTGCTTCAGGTCAACGAATTCGTGAAGAAGTTTGAAGAGAAGTTCGACGTGTCGGCGGCGGCGCCGGTGGCGGTGGCGGCCGGCCCGGTGGCGGGCGGCGGGGGAGAAGCGGCCCCGGCGGCCGAGGAGAAGACCGAATTCACCGTCGTGCTGAAGGCGGTCCCCGCGGACAAGAAGATCAAGGTGATCAAGGAAGTGCGGGCGCTGAAGCCGGACCTGGGCCTGAAGGAGGCCAAGGACCTGGTGGACGCGGCGCCGAAGGAGTTGCTGACCGACGTGTCGAAGGACGACGCGGAGAAGGCGAAGAAGCAGCTTGAGGAAGCCGGAGCGGAAGTCGAATTGAAATAAATTGCGACTACGCGGCGGCAAGCTGGTAAGATGGTGCAAGGCTCGGGTCTGGCCCGCCGGGAGGTGGGATCAGACCCGGCCCGGCATTTCCCCGGCCGGGGGCCGAAGGCGCCCCCCAGGTCCCGATCTCATTTGAAATCAAATCCAACCGCTGACGCCCCCAGCGTGCAGACGCCGGGAGCTCGGCCCACGGAGGTCCGATCAGTCTATGGCGGCCAAACTGTCCTCCAACGGCAACGGGCGCTTCTCCTTCGCGCGCATCCCCGAAATCATGGAGATGCCGTATCTGCTGGAGACGCAGAAGCTCTCGTACAGTGAATTCCTGCAGATGAATGTTCCGCCCGACCTGCGGGCGAACCAGGGGTTGCAGGAGGTGTTCCTGTCGGTCTTCCCGATCCAGGCGCCGAACAATCCGTCGACGCTGGAATTTGTCGAGTATAGTTTCGGCTCGCCGAAGTACAGCGTGCGGGAGTGCATCGAGCGGGGGATGACGTATGCCGTACCGCTCAAGGTCAAGCTGCAGTTGATCATCCGCGAGACGGACGATTCGACCGGCGTGACCGAGGTGAAGGACATCAAGGAGCAGGAAACGTACATGGGCGAGATCCCGCTCATGACGGAGCAGGGGACGTTCATCATCAACGGCGCCGAGCGCGTGATCGTGAGCCAGTTGCACCGATCGCCGGGCGTTTCGTTCTCGCAGGGGCTGCACTCCAACGGCAAGGAGATTTTTTCGGCGCGGATCATTCCGTATCGCGGGGCGTGGGTCGAGTTCGAGATCGACATCAACAACCTGATGTGGGTGATGATCGACCGGAAGCGGAAGATTCCGGCGACGACGTTTCTGCGCGCGTTCGGGACGCACGCCGACGCGGAATTCGTTTCCGAGTTCTTCAAGACCGAGACGGTCGCGCTGGACGACTTCTCGCGCGGCGGGACGAAGGTTCAGGACCTGGATCAGTACGTGGGCGAGGAACTGATCGAGGAGGTGATCGATCCCAAGAGCGGCAAGAAGCTGGCCGAGCGCGGGGCGAAGGTCACCAAGAAGCTGGCCGAGCAATTGAAGAGCAGCGGCGTGAAGAAGGTGCTGCTGACGGTCGCCGACGCGTATGCCGACCTGCTGGGGCGGATCCTGGCCGAGGACGTCGTCGACACGCGGACGGGCGAGATCATCGGCGAGTACTGGGAGCGGGTGTCGACCAACTTCCTGCGTCATGCGGCCGAGTGCAAGATCAGCAAGATCAAGCTGCTGGAGCGGATGCACGAAGAAAACGACACGATGCTGCTGACGCTGGAGAAGGACAAGGTCCGCTCGTACGAGGAAGCGCTGATCGAGTTCTTCAAGAAGATGCGTCCGGGCAACCCGGTGTCGGTGGCGGCGGGCCGGCGGCTGATGGAAGACATGTTCTTCTCGGAGAAGCGCTACGACCTGGGGCTGGTGGGCCGCTACAAGATCAACCGGACGTTCGGGCTGCCGGCCGACGATCAGAGCCGGCTGCTGAGCGCGCGCGACGTGGTGGAAGTGATGAAGCGGCTGGTGTCGCTGCAGCGCGATCTGGCCGACGCCGACGACATCGATCACCTGGGCAACCGGCGGGTGCGGTCGGTGGGCGAGCTGCTGCAGAACCAGATCCGCGTCGGGCTGGCCGAGCTGGAGAAGACGGCGCGGGAGCGGATGGCGATCATCGAGCTGGACAACCTGCTGCCGCACAACCTGATCAACGCCAAACCGGTGGTGTCGGCGATCAAGGACTTCTTCGGGCGCAGCCAGCTCAGCCAGTTCATGGACCAGACCAACCCGCTGAGCGAGCTGACGCACAAGCGGCGGCTGTCGGCGCTGGGTCCGGGGGGTCTGTCGCGCGACCGGGCGGGGTTCGAGGTGCGCGACGTGCACTATTCGCATTACGGGCGGATCTGCCCGATCGAGACGCCCGAAGGTCCGAACATCGGGCTGATCTCGTCTTTGTCGACGTATGCGCGGATCAATCAGTTCGGGTTTATCGAAACGCCGTACATCAAGGTGAAGGACAGCAAGGTCACGAGCGAGATCGAGTACATGACGGCGGACGTGGAGGACGAATTCCACATCGCGCAGGCGAACGCGGAGGTCGATCCGAAGACGCGCAAATTCGTCAACGACCTGGTGCTGTGCCGCTATCGCGACGATTACCCGCGCGTGCCGAACAGCCAGGTCGACTACATGGACGTCTCGCCGAAGCAACTCGTGTCGGTGTCGGCCTCGCTGATCCCGTTCCTGGAGCACGACGACGCCAACCGGGCGCTGATGGGGTCGAACATGCAGCGCCAGGCGGTGCCGCTGCTCTACACGAGCAGCCCGGTGGTGGGCACGGGCGTGGAGCGCAAGGCGGCGATGGACTCGGGCGTGTGCATCATCGCGCGGACAAGCGGCGAGGTGATCAGCGTGGTGGCCGACGAGATCGTCGTGCGCAACGAACTGGGCGGGACGGATCACTACAATCTGCGCAAGTTCCAGCGGTCCAACCAGAATACGTGCATCAACCAGAAGCCGATCGTCTACCGCGGGCAGAAAGTGCAGGCGGGCGACGTGCTGGCCGACGGGCCAGCGACGGAGGCGGGCGAGCTGGCGCTGGGCAAGAACCTGATGGTGGCGTTCATGCCGTGGGGCGGCTACAACTTCGAAGACGCGATTCTGTTGAGCGAACGGCTGGTCAAGGACGACGTCTTCACTTCGATACACATCGAGGAATTCGAGATCGACGCCCGCGACACCAAGCTGGGCAAGGAAGAGATCACGCGCGACATCCCGAACGTGAGCGAGGACGCGCTGTCGAAGCTGGATGAAGAGGGTCTGGTGTTCATCGGCGCGGAGGTCGTGCCGGGCGACATCCTGGTGGGCAAGGTGACGCCCAAGGGCGAGACCGAGCTGACGAGCGAGGAGAAGCTGCTGCGGGCGATCTTCGGCGAGAAGGCGGGCGACGTGCGCGACGCCAGCCTGAAGGTTCCGCCGGGGACGCAGGGGACGGTGATCGACATCAAGGTCTTCAGCCGGAAGGAACGGACGGGGCGGACCGATCGCCAGGACAAGCAGAAGATTGCGGACCTGAATCGCGAACGCGACGAGGGGATCGCGCAGCTGTGGTCGGAATTCGATCTGGAGCTGCAGGAGCTGCTCAAGGACATCGATCGCCCGATCGTGAATTTTGAAACGGGCAAGACCGAGTTGAAGCCGGGGGGCAAGGTGACGGCGGCGGTGATAGACTACGTGCGCCATTGCCTGCGGACCGGCATGCTGCCGATCGACGGGCCGAAGGGGATGGAGGTCAAGCGGCTGTACCAGCGGACGATCGCGCGCGAGACGGAGATCAACGACCAGACGAACAACAAGATCGACCGGATCAAGACGGGCGACGAGCTGCCGCCGGGGGTCAACAAGCTGGTCAAGGTCTACCTGGCCACGAAGCGCAAGGTGTCGGTGGGGGACAAGATGGCGGGACGCCACGGCAACAAGGGTGTGGTGGCGCGGATCCTGCCGGAGGAGGACATGCCGTTCCTGGCCGATGGGCGGCCGGTGGACATCGTGTTGAACCCGCTGGGCGTGCCGAGCCGAATGAACGTCGGTCAGATCCTGGAGACGCACCTGGGCTGGGCGGCGGCGGCGCTGGGGATGAAGATCGCGACACCGGTGTTCGACGGCGCGCGGGAGGAGCAGATCAAGGAATGGCTGCGCCGGGCGCAGTTGCCCGAGAGCGGCCAGACGACGCTTTACGACGGGTTGACCGGGGAGGCGTTCGACCGCCAGGTGACCGTCGGCATCATCTACATGATGAAGCTGGCGCACCTGGTCGACGACAAGATGCACGCGCGGTCGATCGGACCCTATTCGCTCGTGACGCAGCAGCCGCTGGGAGGCAAAGCGCAGTTCGGCGGCCAGCGCTTCGGCGAGATGGAGGTCTGGGCGCTGGAAGCCTACGGGGCGTCGCACACGCTGCAGGAGCTGCTGACGGTCAAGAGCGACGACGTCCAGGGCCGCACGCGCGTGTATGAAGCGATCGTGAAGGGGATGAATGCCCCAACGCCGGGGGTGCCCGAATCGTTCAACGTGCTGGTGAAGGAGCTGCAGGGGCTATGTCTGAACCTGGAGCTGCTCAGCACGAAGGACCTGGAGGAAGAGACGGCGGCGGCGGAACAGGGCCTGGAGGCGATGGCCGAGGGGCTGCTGCCGGCGGGGCTGGTGGACGAGGACGAGGACGAAGAAGAGGACGTCTCGGCGGAGGTCAGTGCAGGGGACGAGGACGAAGAGCTGTGAGGGATGGCGGGGGCGGGGCGCGGCGCTCCTCCCCGCCGACTCGATCGCGGCGGCGCAAGGGAACGTTTTTCGAATCAATCACCAGATCCGCCTCGGGCGTCGCTCGCGTCCGGCGTGAGGCGAATCAAAGGGGAAACGAAGCATGGCAACAGCCGGTATCACGGGTTCGCAGCGCACGATGTTTCAGCCGGGGGCCCCGACGGGGCGGTCCGAACGCATTGATGAGACCAATGCGATCTGCCGGATTTCGCTGGCCTCGCCCCAGCAGATCCTGAAGTGGTCGAGCCGCCAGCGGCGCCAGGCGGAGCATCTGAGCAACCTGCAGCTTGGCCGCCTGGGCGACGAGATCGATCCGACCAGCTTCGGGGAAGTGAAGAAGCCCGAGACGATCAATTACCGGACGTTCAAACCGGAGAAGGACGGGCTGTTCTGCGAGCGGATTTTCGGTCCGGTGAAGGACTGGGAGTGCGCCTGCGGCAAGTACAAGCGGATCAAGTACAAGGGGATCGTCTGCGATCGCTGCGGCGTGGAGGTGACCGAGAGCAAGGTCCGGCGCCACCGGATGGGCCACATCAAGCTGGCGGCGCCGGTCTGCCACATCTGGTTCTACAAGGGGACGAGCAGCCGGATCGCCAACCTGCTGGACATATCGGCGCGCGACCTGGGCAAGGTGCTCTATTTCCAGGACTACATCGTCGTGGAGCCGGGCGACACGCCGCTGAAGGAGAAGCAGATCCTGTCGGAGGAAGAGGCGCGCAAGTACAGCGAGGTCTACGGCGACAAGGTCAAGATCATGATCGGCGCCGAGGCGGTGCGCGAGCTGCTGAAGAAGATCAACATCGAGGAAGAAGCCAACCGGCTGATGCTGGAGATGCGCCAGAGCGATTCGCTGCAGAAGCGCACCAAGATCATCAAGCGGCTGAAGGTCGTGGAGGCGTTCCGCAAGTCGGACAACCGGCCGGAGTGGATGATTCTGGAAGTGCTGCCGGTGATTCCGCCGGACCTGCGCCCGCTGGTCCACCTGGACGGCGGCCGCTTCGCCACGTCGGACCTGAACGACCTGTACCGGCGCGTGATCAACCGGAACAACCGGCTGAAGCGGCTGATCGAGCTGCACGCGCCCGACGTGATCCTGCGCAATGAGAAGCGGATGCTGCAGGAAGCGGTCGACGCGCTGTTCGACAACAGCCGCCGGTCGCGGCCGACGAAAGGGCACAACAACCGGCCGCTGAAGTCGCTGTCGGACATGCTCAAGGGGAAGCAGGGGCGGTTCCGGCAGAACCTGCTGGGCAAGCGGGTCGATTACTCGGGCCGGTCGGTGATCGTGGTGGGTCCGGATCTGAAATTCAATCAGTGCGGCCTGCCGAAGAAGATGGCGCTCGAGTTGTTCGATCCGTTCATCATCCACGAGCTGCAGAAGCGGGGCCACTGCAACACGATCAAGTCGGCCAAGCGGATGATCGAGAAGGAAGAGCCGGTCGTTTACGACATCCTGGACGACATCATTCAGGATCACCCGGTGTTGCTGAACCGTGCGCCGACGCTGCACCGGCTGGGGGTTCAGGCGTTCATGCCGAAGCTGGTCGAGGGCAAGGCGATCCAGCTCCATCCGCTGGCCTGCGCGGCGTTCAACGCGGACTTCGACGGCGACCAGATGGCGGTGCATGTGCCGCTGTCGACCGAAGCGAAGCTGGAAGCGCGGCTGCTGATGCTGGCGGAGAACAACATTCTCTCGCCGGCCAACGGGTTCCCGATCGCCAGCCCGAGCCAGGACATGGTGCTGGGCTGCTTCTACGTGACGAAGATGGTGCCGGGCGCCAAAGGCGAAGGGATGCGGTTCGCCGATCCGGACGAGGCGTTGATGGCGTACCAGTATGAACGGGTGGCGCTGCAGGCCGAGGTCGAGGTGCGGATCGACGGCAAGCGGGTCAAGACGACGCCGGGGCGGATCATATTCAGCCGCGCCCTGCCGAACGAGATCCGGTACTTCGACGAGGATTCGCCGTATTTCAACAAGGTGATGATCAAGAAGACGCTGGTGCAGCTCGTTGACGACGCGCACCGGCGGTGCGGCGCGCGGCGGACGGCTCAGATGCTCGACGCGATCATGCAGCTGGGCTTCAACTTCGCCAAGCGCGGCGGCATGTCGATCTGCGTCGACGACATGCTGATTCCGGAGTCCAAGCCGAAGATCATCCGCGAGGCGGTCAAGAACGTGGCCCGCGTGCAGAAGCGTTACGAGCAGGGTTCGATCACGAACGAGGAGCGCTACTTCGACGTGATCAACATCTGGTCGCACGCCTCGGAAGCGGTGGCGAAGGACATGACGCTGGGGCTGGAGAAGGACCAGTCGGGACTGAACCCGATCTACATCATGGCTCACTCGGGCGCGCGCGGCAACATGGCGCAGATCCGCCAGCTTGCCGGCATGCGCGGACTGATGCAGAAGCCGACGAAGAAGCTGACGGGCGGCGTGGGCGAGATCATCGAGTCGCCGATCATGTCGAACTTCCGCGAGGGGCTGACCGTGCTGGAGTACTTCATTTCCACGCACGGGGCGCGCAAGGGCCTGGCCGACACGGCGCTGAAGACCTCCGACGCGGGTTATCTGACGCGCCGGCTGGTCGATATCGCGCAGGACCTGATCGTGACGGAGGAGGACTGCGGGACGGACGACGGGATCGAGGTCGAGCCGATCAAGGAGATCACGGCCGAGGGCGAGCGAATCCTGGAGCCGCTGCGCGACCGCATTGTCGGCCGCGTCGCCGTCCGGACGATGAAGAACCCCGTGACGAACAAGGTGGTGGTGCATCGCAACCAACTGATCGACGAGCAGACGGCGCGCGACATCGAGAACGCCGGTTTCGAGCGGATCCTGATCCGTTCGGTGCTGACGTGCGAAAGCCGCCGGGGCGTCTGCGCGAAGTGTTACGGACGGAACCTGGCCACCGGCCAGGACGTGGAGATCGGCGAGGCAGTGGGCGTGATCGCGGCGCAGTCGATCGGCGAGCCGGGCACGCAGTTGACGCTGCGCACGTTCCACATCGGCGGGACCGCCAGCCTGCAGCTTGAGGGTTGGTACGAGGCGGTCGAGGACGGCATCGTGCACTATCGCGAGGGGCTGCGCACCGTGCCGCGCGAGGAGGAGACGGGCGAGATCGTCAACGTCGTGATCGTGCGGACCGGCACCGTGACGGTCGAGGACAAGAACGGCAACGAGATCCAGGTGCTGCCGAACATCCCGTACGGCGCGACGATCACGAAGGCCGAGGGTCAGGAAGTCAAGAAGGGCGAGAAATTCGTCCAGTGGGATACGAACCAGACGCCGATCATCGCCGAGAGCGACGGCATCGTGAAGTTCTCGGACATTATCCGGGGGGTCACGGTAGCCGAGGATATCGACTCGCGGACGGGCAACGTGCAGCTCGTGATCCAGGAGCACAAGGAGGAACGGCACCCGCAGATCCAGCTGCTTTCGCCCGAAGGGAAGAAGAAGGATCTGATCGCGACGTACAACCTGACGTCGGGCGCGATCATCGTGTCGGGGATTCAGGACGGAGCGCACGTCAAGGCGGGCCAGATTCTGGCACGCCTGCCGCGGCTGCGGCTCAAGAGCAAGGACATCACGGGCGGTCTGCCGCGGATCGACGAGCTGTTCGAGGCGCGCAAGCCGAAGGACGCGGCGATCATCGCGGAGATCGACGGCGAGGTGCAGATCCGCGGGATCCAGAAGGGCGCCCGCCGGGTGGCGGTCGTCGGCGCCGACGGGGAAGAGACGCTCTACTCGGTGCCGCTGATCCGGCACCTGATCGTGCGCGACGGCGAGAAGGTGAAGGCCGGCGATCCGCTGACCGACGGGTCGGTCAACCCGCACGATCTGCTGCGGATCAAGGGCGAGAAGGAAGTGCAGGAATTCCTGCTGGGCGAGGTGCAGGAGGTCTACCGCCTGCAGGGCGTGACGATCAACGACAAGCACATCGAGTCGATCGTGCGGCAGATGCTGCGCAAGGTCGTCGTCGAAGACGTCGGCGACACGCGCCTGCTCTACGGCCAGATGCTGGACAAGTTCGAGTTCCAGGAAGAGAACGAGCGGACGATCGCCGAGGGCGGCAAGCCGGCCGTCGCGCGGCCGAAGCTGCTGGGACTGACCAAGGCGTCGCTCGAGACCGACTCGTTCATCTCGGCCGCCTCGTTCCAGGAGACGACGCGCGTGCTGACCGACGCGGCGGTACGCGGACGGTATGATTACCTGCGCGGCCTGAAAGAGAACGTGATCATGGGCCTGCTCATTCCGGCGGGGACGGGGCTGAACGTCTACAAGCAGTATGATCTGGTGCCCGACATGTCGAAGCAGGAAGTGGTTGAGATCCTGACGGCAAAGGAACCGGAAGAAGAGGAGGAGGGGGATCTGGTCGGCGCGGAGGACGGCGGCGACGGCCGGGTTTGAGCCCGACGCCGGAATCGAAAGCGAATCATGCGGGCCCGAGTAGACCATTCGGGCCCGTTTTGCATATAATCAAGCTCGTTCACATACGGAGAGGATCATGATTCCGGCTGGCGTGCTCACATTCAGGGAGTTTGTCATGCGTGAACCTTTGCCGCTGGCGACCGTTCAGGATGGGGTGTTCGAGTTTCTGCGCGGGCGCTGCGATTTCGTCCTGTCTGGGGCTCAGGCGGTGAATGCCTATGTCGATGAGCCGCGGATGAGCCAGGATATTGATATTCTCTCCGCACGGGCCGCGGAATTGGCCGAGGAGATTCAGACCGACCTCGCCAACCGATTCAAGAATGCCGTTCGGGTACTAGCCGTGGCAAACCAGATGGGATTCCGGCTCTATCAGGTTCGGAGCACGGGGAATCGCCATCTCGTCGACGTGCGGCGGGTGGCCACCCTGCCGCCCAGTCGCATCGTGGACGGGATTCCGGTGGCCATTGCCGAGGAAGTGATCGCGCGCAAGGTGCTTGCCTGCCATCGGCGCGAAGGCCAACCGAAGGCCGACACCGACCGGCGCGATCTGAAGATGCTGCTGCTCAAATTTCCGGAACTGAAAATGGCGGACGGCGCCGTACGCGATCGTCTCGCCGATCTCGGCGCGGAGCCGGAGGCCGTCGACCTGTGGCATCGGCTTGCCGCCGAGGAAATCGTCGAACCGCATGAAGACGATGAGTTCTTCTAACTCCTCCCGTCGCTGCTGATCCGACGGACCATTTTTGCTACGATGGGGACGATTGAAGCTGGTGCTTCGCAAGCATCGCGAGAGGATCGTCTCATGCCCCGCTATCGTCTGGCCTTCGGCCTTGTACTGCTGACTCTGGTTCTCACCTACTGCCTGATCGTTTTGGGCGGCATCGTGCACAACACCGGTTCCAGCCTGGCCTGCCCGGACTGGCCCAAATGCTTCGGCCAATGGATGCCCGAGATGACCGGCGGCGTGTTTTACGAGCACAGCCACCGGATGCTGGGGACGCTGGTCGGGCTGTGCGCGATCGCGCTGTGCATCGTGCTCTGGCGGCCGGCGCCGGATTTTCCGTCGATCCGGCATCACGGATTGATTCTGCTCGGCATCATTATCATTCAGGGGATCCTCGGCGGGATCACGGTGCTCTAGACGACGTATGATGCCGCGCTGGCCGCGCCGTATCTGCGGCTGATCGTGATCATTCTCGCCGTGCTCTACGCGCAGATCGTCTTCGGCGCGTTCATCCGGCATTCCGGCGCGTCGGCCGCCGCCGGGCAGGGGATGCGCAACGCGCTGCTGGGGAGTGACCCGAACACGGGGCAGATCGCCGTCTGGCCGTCGAACGGCTGGGCGCTGCTCAACGTGCTGCACCGCTACGTCGGGGTTGTGCTGGGCGTCGCCGTCGTCGCGCTGTCGGTCAAGTTGAACACGGGTCTGGGCCGGCAATCGTCGCCGCACCGGGTGATGCTCTTCTGGCTTCCGGCGGCGCTGGTGATGCTGCAGATTGTGATCGGCGTCGGCATGCTGGCGATGTTCCTGCATACGGCGATGCGGACGGCGCACCTGGCGTTCGCCGCGCTGCTGCTGGCCGTGCTGTTTCATCTGAGGCTGCTGGTGCGGCATTCGGCGGGGGCGACTGCGGCCGTCTCCGCCGGCGAGGCGCAGCGATTCGCGACGAGCCACGCCGCGGCATCGTCCTGAGCTCTGCCCGGTGGGAACGCCGCTCTCCCGAGTGGCACAGCCCATCCCATCACTTGACGTAGGCGGGTTTGAGCCCCTTGAGCATGGGGTAATGTCGTGTATTGAGCGTCTTCAACTGCGCTCCTTCAGACTGCACGGTGGCGGCCACGATGCAGCCGGCGAGACCATCCCCGTCGCCTCTTTCAAGGTGGCTTTGCGATGGGTCTGGCTTTTCTGCTCAATCAGGCGATCGATTGCCTCCC
Source organism: candidate division BRC1 bacterium ADurb.BinA292 (assembly GCA_002068205.1). Taxonomy (GTDB): domain Bacteria; phylum Sumerlaeota; class Sumerlaeia; order MVZB01; family MVZB01; genus MVZB01. Next base: position 6,940 of record MVZB01000038.1, on the reverse strand, counting down.
GGATCAATTCGCGCTGATTGGCGCCGAATGCTTTGGCCAGAGCCGCCAACGCTTCACGCTGATGTTTCGTCAGGTAGATCTGGGTTCGCACCATGAGAGCGGCCTCCGGCTTATACACCCCATAGAAACACCGCTTTGAATTGCGGCACAAGGCTCAAGGACGGGGGATATATATCGCGGCGCCAATGACTCGCCCGCTCCGCCTCGGCATGACGGGACATTGCAAGGTCTGCGGCCGGCTTCTATGATGCCTGCCGTGGGACCGGTGACATCCAAATCCGGCGAATCCGGCGCGAGACGTCAGCATAGGATTGTTCTCGGCGCGGGCGCTGTGCTGGTTTATTACCTTGCGCTGGCGCTGACGCGACGGATTGATGCCGATGAAGGTTATTATCTTTATGCGGCGCGGCTGGTGCTGGAGGGGCGGCTGCCCTACCGGGATTTTTTCTATCCGCAGATGCCGCTGCTGCCTTACTTCTGGGCGGTGGCGGGCATTGCTCCCGGCGGGGTGGGCTGGCTGGGCGGGCGCGTTCTGGCGGCGGGCGTGGCGTGGGCGTGTGCGTTGTTGTTCGGCGCGCTGCTCGCCCGGCGTGTTCGCGCGCGCGGGGCCTTCCTGGCCGTCGGCGCGGTCTATCTGGTGTCGGATTTCGGGCTGGAATGGGCAATGACGGCCAAGACGTACGGCCCGGCGACGGCGCTGCTGCTGGGGGCGTGGCTGGCGCTGGGGCGCGCGCCGAGCGAAAGCGGGAGGTTCGATCGCCGCGCGGCGCTGGCCGGATTCCTCGTTTCGCTCGCGGTGCTCGCGCGGCTGACGGTCGCCCCCGCCGCGCTGGTGTTGCCGATTGTCTATCTGGGGCTCGACTGGCCGAAAGCCGCTTCGCGCAAGCGATGGCTCATCGGTTATCTCAACGGTCTGCTGCCCGCCGCGATCGTTGTCGGCGTGTTCTGGGCGCTCGCGCCCGAGGCGTTTGTGTTCGACAACTGGACGTATCACAGCCTGGGCGGGCCGCCGGCCGCCGAGCGGTTGCGCGCCAACCTGACCGTCCTCTTGCAAATGCTGATCAGTCCGCTGTGGCTGCTGGCGTGGGCACCGGCCATCGCCTGGATTGCGGCGAGCCGGCGGCGGCCGGACCGCAACACAAGCTGTTACGCGGCGCTCGCCGGCGTGTTCATCATCGTTTCGACGATTCCGATCCGGGCATTTCACCAGTATTACGCGATGGCGACGCCGTGGCTGTTGCTGCTGGCCGCGCCGGCGCTGGAATGGGCCTGGGGCGGGGTTGCGCGGCGGATCGGGCGGGCGCGCGCCGCGGCGGCAGCCGTGGCGATGGTGATGGGGCTGTCGCTGTTTCAGGCGCAGACGGTGTTCGCGGGGCGCTGGCCGACGTGGGCCTGGCGGCCCGAGACGCCGGAAGCCGCCGCGGAACATGATCACCGGCTCGACGTGGCGCGCGCCGTGGCGCGCGAGCTCAACGCGCGCGCGCGGCCGGACGACCGCCTGCTGACGTGGTGGCCGGGCTACGGTCTTGAGGCGGCGCCGCCGATGGTGGAGGGGATGGAGAACCACTTCGCGGTGCGCGTGGCGAAGTATGTGGAAGCGGAGCGCGCGCGCCGGCTCGGCGCGCTGCCGGCCGAGGAGATTGAGCGGATGATCACCGGGCGGCGGGTCGCGTTGGTGGTGGTCGGCCTATGGACAGGCGCCGAGTCATGGCTCGGCCGCGAGCATTACACGGAGATGCTGGATCGTGCCGGGTATCGGAAGGTCTGGGAGAGCGGAAGCGCGGCGATTTACGAAGTCCCGCGGTGAGGAGAGGGGAGAAGGCGACTCAGGACCACGAAAGACGCGAAAGGGCAGATAAGATCTGGCGCGGCATCGCCGCAAGCGTGGACCGATAAACTCCAGGAGTTCACGGAGAGGCAGCAAAGGGAGGGTTATCGGTCGTGCGAAGATGTGGGGATCAGATGTTGGGGGGCGGGGGGGCTTGTTCGGCCGGGGTGGGGCCGAAGGCCCAGGCCACGGCGGCGGCGGCCAGGTAGCAGCCGGCGCCGACGATGAATGTCCCGCTCAGGCCGATGGTGTGCGCGAGCGCGACGACCAGGACCGACGAGCAGACCGAGAAGGCGCCGTTGATGCCCCAGTACCAACTGAGGGGGGCATTGGGTCGCCGCGCGGCGGCCTGAATCGCCAGCGGGAAGGGCATGCCCATCAGGAAGGCCGCGGGCGCGGTGGCGGCGCCCGCGAGCAGAATCCGCACCGGGGTGGGGGAGGCGACGAAGCGCTGCATCATCCACAGCGAGCCGGCGAGCGTCGCCAGCAGCACGCCGAACAGGACGAGGTTCAGCAGGCGGATCGAGCGCGCGGCGTTCGTCCATGATGCGGCCCGGAAGACGCGCGGGGCCGCCATCGACCCCAGCCCGCTGGCCAGCAGCATCGTGAACAGGCAGACCGTCAGGCTGTAGGCCGGGTGGCCGAGGAAGACGGTGAAACGCTGCATCAGCGACAGCTCGATCATCAGGTAGCCGAGGCCAAGCATGACGAAATAGGCGACGAGGCTCAGCCGGCGGCCCGGCGCGAGATGGGCGGGCATGCGGCGTTGCCGGAGCCGCCCCTCGATCCCGAGCGGCACGACGATGAAGGCGAACGCCATGGCGACGACGGTGGCCAGCAGCGTACCGAGCATGATGATCGGCTTGAGATTGATCGCATAGACGTAATCGCTGCCCTGGCGGAATTCGCGGCGGAAGATATCGCGCCAGCGCAGGACGTCGAAGAAGAACGGCTTGTCGTCGGTGGGGGGCGAGATGTCGAAGGGATAGTCGGCGGCGAACGCAGCCAGATCGGGGGCCTCGAGGACGGGCGCGAGCAGCGGGTCGGCGATCCGGTTCGGCGTCACCATTTCGATCATGCCGTTGTCGCGCACCCATTGTTCAAAAGTCGTGACTTGCTCGCTGCTGAACGGCTGCTTCGCCACCAGGATCGTCGCCAGCGACATGTGGCCGGGGGCGTCGGGGCGGGGCGAGCGCGCCATCATGATGTGGTCGCGGGGCCGCGCCGCGCCGCGCTGCTCGAGCGTCGCGCGCGCCAGCGTCAGCAGGCGGATGGTCTCGACGGGAAAGGCGTTCGCGCCCGCGTCGGCGGGGGCGGTATACCAGCGGCTCATCGTCAGGATGCCGCGATCGGTCAGCTTGTCGAGGAACGTGTGCCAGCCCTCGAGCGTGTAGAGGGAGTTCTCGGTCAGGACGAAGGCGCCGGCGGCCGTCGCCGCGAAGGTGTCGATCAGCGAGGCCTGGATGATGTCGAAGGGCCGCGGGCTGCGGGCGATGACGCTGCGCGCCTCGTCGAGGACGAGCGTTACGCCGGGCCAGCGGAGCGGGTGGCCCGCGAACTCGGCGAAGACCTCGGTCAGCGCCTCGAGTGTGCGCGAGTTGATTTCGATGCCGACGACTTCGGGCTGGCCCCAGGCCTTGGCGGCGAGGACGTCGCGGCCGCCGCCGGTGCCGATGACGGCCACGCGCGCGTGATCGAGGAGCGCGTGGACCGGGTAGCTGATGTCGTGGAACGCGAACTGGACCGAAGTGAAGTGTTCCCCATCGAAAGGGATGATGGGCGTGGCGGCGTAGGTGTCGATCAGGATTGTCTTTTGCGGGGGCTGGCTGGAGGGTGCGCCGGGCGGCGGCGCCTCGCTGTAGGCGGTGATCCGCGAGATCGTGTTCCAGCCCTCGAATTCGAGGTCGTCGGGGTGAATCCCCTGGCCGCGGACGTGGCGCAGCTTGAGGAAGTCGAGGCGCGGGGCGGCCGCGAGCAGAAGCAGGAGGATCAGCGCGAGGCCGACGGCGACGGTCAGCGCGGTGCCGGTTCGCCCGCGCGGCGCGCCGGACGCCGCCAGCACCAGGCCGGCCGCGGCCAGCAGCAGCGCGACGGCGAGGACGAAGCGCGGTCCGCCCAGCCAGGTAATCAGCGGGGGGAAGAACAGGCAGCCGGCCGCCGCGCCGATCAGGTCGAAGCCGTAGAGCAGATTCGTCCGGCGGGGGTAGCGCGTCAGGGCGAGCGCGACGGCCACGCCGGTGCAGGTGAACGGCACGGCCAGGACGAGGCTGACGAGCATCATCTGGCCGATCAGCCGCGTGTTGCTGGCGAGATTGAAGGGGATCGCGAGCAGCACGACGAGCGCGGCGGCGGTGGCGGCGGCGGCGGCGAGCGCCATGCGCCGCATCCAGGCGGGCGTGGCTTCGACGGTGAACAGGCGCGGGAGGAAGTGCACGATGACGCCGCCCAGCGCGATGCCGAACAGCGTGACCGACACGGCGAAGAAGGCCATGTGGTAATACATCAGGACGCTGAACAGGCGCGTCAGCCCCAGTTGCAGGAGCAGCGTGGCCAGCGTGGTGAGCAGCAGGGCGGCATAGACCGCGCGCGGCGGCGGCGCGGCGACGGCGGGTTCAGGGGAAGCGGACATGGATCAGGTGCGGACCTGCCCCTCGCCAAAGGCGACAAACTTGAGCGTGGTCAATTCCTTGAGGCCCATCGGGCCGCGCGCGTGCAGCTTGTCGGTGGAGATGCCGATCTCGCAGCCCATGCCGAACTCCCCGCCGTCGCTGAAGCGGGTGGAGCAGTTGATAAAGACGCAGGCCGAATCGACGGCGCGGAGGAATACCATGCCGGTGGCGTAATCGTCGGTGATGATCGCGTCGGTATGATGCGAACCGTGGATGTTGATGAAATCGATTGCTTCGCGCGCCGAGCCGACGACGCCGGCCGTCACGATGAGGTCGAGGTATTCGGTCTCCCAGTCGGCGTCGGCGGCGGGTTTGAGCTCGAGGTCGGGCAGCAGGCGGCGCAGGCTCTCGTCGGCGCGGATTTCGACCCCCTGGGCGAGCAGTTTGCGCAGGACTTCGCCGCCGATCCGTTCGGCCGCATCGACGTGAAACAGGAGCGATTCGACCGCGTTGCACACGCCCGGGCGCTGGCATTTGGCGTTGAGGATGATTTCGCGGGCCATGGCGGGGTCGGCCGCGCGATCGACATAGATGAAGCAGTTGCCGTCGTAATGCTTGATGACGGGGATGGTGGAATTTTCGACGACCATCTCGATCAGGCTCTTGCCGCCGCGCGGGATGATCAGGTCGACGCAATCGTTGCGCCGGAGCAGTTCGCCCACCGCCGCGCGGTCGGTTGTCGGGACGAGCTGGATGCTCCCGTCGGGCAGGCCGGTCTCGCGGGCGGCGGCGTCCATCAGGCGCGCGATGACCGTGTTGGAATGAAACGCCTCCTTGCCGCCGCGCAGGATCACGGCGTTGCCCGACTTGAGGCAAAGGCAGCCGGCATCGGCCGTGACGTTGGGGCGGGATTCATAGATGATGCCGATGACGCCGATCGGGACGCGCATCTGGCCGATGCGGACGCGGCAGGGGCGGACGCGCACGTCGTTGATTTCGCCGACCGGGTCCTCCAGGCCGGCAACGGTTTCCAGCGCCGCCGCCATCGCCTCGATCCGCTTGTCGTTCAGCTCCAGCCGGTCGAGCATGGCCGGGGTGAGGCCGGCGTCGCGGCCGGCCGCCAGATCCCTGGCGTTTTCGGATTTGATTTCGTCGGCATGGTCGCGGAACGAGCGCGCCATCGCCCGCAGCGCGGCGTTCTTGGTGGTGGTGGGGCAGGTCGCCAGCAGCCGGGCCGCCGCGCGGGCCTTGCGGACCATCGCGTCGATCGTGGCGGCGTGATCGGCGCCGGCGGATGGAATGGAGGTCGCAGTCGTTCCCATCGTGTTCCTCGCCCTCATGGCAATCCCTTCCAATATACCCGCGGCGCGGGATAGTTCCACCCTGATTTGAGAAATCGACGCGCGATGGGAGCACGGAGGAAACCGGTGAAACGGTTGGGAAGACCCGTCGCGTCCGGTCACCGGGCCGAGGCCCGGTGCGGGTGTCAGGGCCTTGCGCTTTTGCTCGAATTCCGGCGGTCTTCTGTTAGAATCTCTGCGCGCGCGTTGTAGCGCGCCACCGCAGCCGGCAAAGGATCGCCGCGTGCACTGGATCCACGATCTCGTCGACTGGTATTTCCATCAGATCAACACGATGGGGCTGGAGCTGTATGTCTTCGTCGGCATGACGATCGAGAGCTCGTTCATCCCGTTCCCGAGCGAGGTCATCATGCCGCCGGCCGGGCATCAGGCGGGCTCATTCCTGCGCGTCATCTGGCTGATCCTCATCGGGACGCTGGGGAGCCTGATCGGCGCGTGGGTCAACTATTTTCTCGGGCTCAAGCTCGGCCGGCCGTTCTTCGAGAAATACGGCAAATACGTCCTGATCAGCGAGAAGAGCCTGACGCGGATGGATCACTACTGGGAGCGCTACGGCGAGGCGAGCACGTTCATCGGGCGGCTGGTGCCGGCGGTGCGCCAGCTCATCTCGATCCCGGCGGGCGTCGCGCGGATGAATTTCTGGCGCTTCACGTTCTACAGCGGGCTGGGGGCCGGGCTGTGGGTCACCGTGCTGGCACTGCTGGGCTGGTTTCTGCGCGACTGGACGCTGGAGCGGTTCGAGACCGAACTGAAGGAACGGATGCTGCCGTACGTGATCGTTGGGCTGGTTGTGCTGATCGGCGGCTATATTCTCAAGCTGCAGCTCCAGAAGCGGCGCCGGCGACGGGGGCAGCAGCCGCCCGCCGAAACGCACGTTTCGGAGTGATTCAACCGCCGGCCGGCACCCGTAAGAAATCCTGCAGCAGGCCGTCGCACAGGCCGCCCCAGACGACGGCGACGCGGTCCGCGCCGAGCTGAATGAGGAGTTGGCGCGCGACGACGGCGCCCCCCAGGATCACCTCGGCGCGATCCTCCTCGATCTGATAGCGCTGGACGATTTCCTCCGGCGCGAGCGGCGTGATTTCCTCGATCAGTTCGTCGATCTGGTCCCGCGTCAGGTCGGGGGGCGACGGCGGGGCGAG